>JASLEN010000281.1 GCA_030151105.1 Dysgonomonas sp. | reverse complement strand
GTTTCTTTTTCTTTGCATATTTTTCGTCAAAGTTGTGAAGCGTATCTCCTACTCTCAATCCTCCACGACCAATTTTGTCAGTATATGTAGGTCCAATTCCTCTTCCCGTAGTTCCTATTTTATCTTGTCCTTTTGCAGCTTCGTAGCAAGCATCCAACAAGCGGTGTGTAGGAAGAATAAGGTGAGCCTTTTTTGAAATCATCAGACGTTTTGTCAGGTCGTGCCCAGAAGCTTCTAACTGCTCTACTTCATCCTTGAACAAAGCTGGATCCAACACTACACCATTACCAATGATATTCACTTTATTTCCTTGAAATATGCCAGAAGGCACAGAACGTAGAACATATTTTTCGCCCTCAAATTCGAGCGTATGCCCTGCATTAGGTCCACCTTGAAAGCGAGCAATCATTTCATACTTTGGGGTAAGTACATCTACAATCTTGCCTTTACCCTCATCTCCCCATTGCAAACCTAATAGTATATCTACTTTCATTTGAAAATTATATTTATTAAAGTAAAAAGTAGAATGTCCCCATTCTACTTCTAATATAGTTTATTTCTTTTTAGATTCTTCTTTTCTAGCCTTCGATTGCGTTGCTTTTTTTGCTTTTGCAATCACTCGCTTCGTTTTTATTTCTGCTTTGTTTACTTTTTCTTCTCCCTTCTTGGAACGTTCGCATTTGCTACATATACCATAAATGTACATGCTGTAATAACTAACCTTGAAACGTTTCAGCTTTTTCTGTTGAGCCTGCGTAAACAGATTGGAGTTTTTGTACTCTCTCACATCTCCACACGAGAGACAAATAAGATGGTCATGATTTTCATTTCCATAGGCTCTTTCATACTGCGACACATTGGCTCCAAACTGGTGTTTGACCACTAATCCGCAATCGAGAAGAAGTTCTATTGTATTATAAAGTGTAGCTCGGCTCACTCTCAATGTCGTCTCCTTCATACTGGTGTAGAGAGAGTCCATATCGAAGTGCCCTTTTGTAGAATATATGTGATCAAGTATTGCATAACGTTCAGGAGTTTTCCTGTGTTTATGCAATGTAAGATATTCGGTGAATTCCTCTTTTACTTGGTCTCTTATTTTAACATTCTCCATTTACAACACTATATTGAAGTGCCCCAAATTATCATTTCAGAATAGGACACAGCATATCAACAAAAATACATCTTTTTTACTGAATACAAAGTTTTGCGAGGTTAATTAACCCTCCGAAAACAAATAAGAGTAAATTATACTCCCATGCGAGCAAAAAAAGGGAGCTTTCATCTCAAAAGCTCCCTTTCACTATTCAACTATAAAAAACTCAATTTGCCACCTCTTCCACTGGCGGCTCAGTAATAGTGGGCATAGCGAATGTAATGGTTTCAGTTTTCTCTGTTCCATTATATTCTGTCCACGATACTGCGAACTTCAACTCTTTTTTATCTCTATTGGCTGCAATATATTCATCCAACTTGAAGGAAGCATGCATCTCACGAGATCCATATTTTTCTTCATCTTTATTCTTATTATGTCTAAACTGAAGTTTGATAGGTTCATCTCCCTCTTGCACTTTATCTTCACTAACAGCCACTAGATTCAATAGGTGTTGATCATTACCCGCCATATTGAATGCAAAACGGATGTTGATGTAATTGGCTTTAGCCCATATAGCTGCGACCTTTATTTTATCGTACCCCAACTGATCTTGCTTCTCCTTATCGTCTGGCGAAACATAAACAATTGGTTTTGTCAACACATCCTCTATATAGCTATTCAATTTGATAGCATAATCATATCCTTGAAATTTGTCTCCCAAAATGGTATAATTAATAACGGCTCTCTCATTTTGGGGCTGAAAATCTGTCGCTGATGCAGAAATAAACATTGTTTGCCCATTGTCTAGTGTAAATGATTCCACTCGTCCATTGGCTCCTTTTTTTACAGTCACAAGCGAAACATAGATATCTCCCAATGAGTATCCATCGCTACTACAAGATGAAAAACCAAAAATGAATGTTAGACTGGCAACAATTAACAGTAAAGTTTTAATGCTCTTTTTCATTGTAAAATGGTTTTAGAATTTTAATTATTATGTGTTAGTTTATATACTAAAAAGATGCCACAATTATAAGTTTGTTGCATACCTTAGTTTTAAAGAGTGTTAATGAAAAGAATTTTTAACGAGCCTGCTGAAAAAATTCTTTGATCAGAGAGGAACATTCTTCCTCCAGAACTCCTTTTACGACCTCTGTTTTAGGGTGCAATATCTGTGGATGATATGTAGAAAATCCTTTACGGGCATCACTAGCACCATAAACTATCTTTGAAATTTGCGACCACAACAAACCTCCAGCACACATCGGACAAGGCTCCAGAGTAACATAAAGAGTACAATCTTTCAAGTATTTTCCACCAAGAATATTGGCTGCTGCTGTGATTGCTTGCATCTCTGCATGTGCTGTCACATCATTGAGAGCTTCTGTTAGATTATGCGAACGAGCTATTATTTTTTGATTACACACCACAACAGCTCCCACAGGCACTTCGTTTCGGCTAAAAGCTTCTTGTGCTTCCACCAATGCTTGTTTCATAAAGTATTCGTCTGAAAATAGCTGAGTGCTCATCGTCGCATTTCATTTTCGCCAAAGAGCGTTGGATAGTCTAAATCTAGATTCTTAAGTATATGGGTAATAATAGTTTCACGAATCCAGCGAGATCGATTCTGTATTTTGTACTTCTTAGCGTAAGCACATAATAGGTCGTACTCCTTTTCATTGAGTGAAAAGTGTACGTTTTTTAGTCGCGTGTTTACTATCGGTTTCTTCTTTGTCATGATTTCAAGAGCACAAATTTAAAGACTTAAAACAACATCTGAAAGTATTTTGAGCAAATAACTATTCTGGATGCTCTTTAAAGTCGAAACTGAGCTGTACTGCTTCTTGCCAAACTCCTTCATCACTATTTTTCACTGACATCCCAATCAATCTAATTTTGGGTGAAATATCAATATTTTGTAAGAGCTCTTTGCCTATTTCAAACAACAAATCAAAACCCGTAATAGCAGACATATAAGTCTTACTTCTCGACAATGT
>JASLEN010000262.1 GCA_030151105.1 Dysgonomonas sp. | reverse complement strand
TCTTCTATGAAAGAAATCTTGCATACCATGACAGGACTTGCTGACTTGGTTTACTTCTCGGCTCGAAAATTAAGTTCAGCTCGTGGAGGAGGTATCTGTACCAACGATCATGCAACATTTAAAGAGCTTGAGCCACTTATTCCTCTTTTCGAAGGATTCTTAACTTATGGAGGAATGTCGGTGCGTGAGGTAGAAGCTATTGCAGTAGGGCTTTACGAAACGTTGGATGAGACAATGATTTGTCAATCACCTCAATTTATCGAGTACTTGGTAGGGGCATTCGAGAAAAAAGGTATTCCTGTTGTTACTCCTGCGGGAGTGCTTGGATGCCACATGGATGCCATGCAGATTTGTAAACATATTCCTCAGTCTGAATATCCTGCGGGATCGTTGGCTGCCGCATTCTTCCTTATCTCTGGGATTAGAGGGATGGAGCGAGGGTCGGTTTCTAATCAGCGTGATGAATATGGAAACGAGACTTACGCTGATATGGAGCTTTTGCGTTTGGCTATTCCTCGTAGAGTGTTTACGCTATCACAAATCAAATATGTGGAAGACCGTATGACTTGGCTCTATGAGAATCGCCATCTGATAGGAGGGTTACGTTTTGTGGACGAGCCACCTGTATTGCGATTCTTTATGGGAGGATTAGAGCCCATCAGCGATTGGCCAGAGAAGTTAATAGCTAAGTTTAAAGAAGATTTTGGAGATAGCTTATAAGCTGAGATGAATATAAATAGGCTGGAAGAAAACTCTTCCAGCCTATTATTTTTATTAAATAAGTGATTGCTTATTTTTTACTGTCGGGAAGTTGATTGATATATTCTTTCCAGTTTTCTTGCAATTCTTCAAGATTGTCTGTGAAATACCATAGAATCATTTGTAACTCATAAGTTATATCGTAATATCCACCATCTGCATACATCTCATCCTTTGTGTATTCTTCAAAATTGATCTTTTTGTCAACAAGTCTGTTTGTTAAGTCAACAAGAGGGGCTGAATTTGATATAACTGTCCATTTGTACTCTGCTCGCCTAGATGAAGATAATCTTTCTGCATTGGCACAGTACATGGTTAGGGCAACAATTGTAGTTTTGTTAGGAGGTAATACTACTTGGGTGTCTTTTAATAAAATTCCATTTTGAAACTCTGTTCTACCATTTACTGGCTCAGCCTTTAGCACCAATCTTGCTGGAAATTTTACGACTACCTTCTCATTAGTCGTGTTTTTTAATTCAATCGCCACTTCTACAATGCCTCCACTGCCAACCATAATTTCTGCTTGTGTGTTTGTGGTTTGCCTATTCAAGTCAGTTTCAATTTGTCTATTTGCAAACTTTCGGCTATTGAAGAATCTTTCAGGATAGATTTCTCGTCCTGCGTATCCATTAATTTTGCCCACCAAAGATGCCCCTTTGGGCAACACAAATGGTGTGCCTGTCAGCTCTCCTTCTGTTTCGCCTAATCCAGGTATTTCTCCAGGTTTGTTTTCAACTACATCTATAGTCTCTTCTAATAGACCATCGTCACTACTGCTACAAAATGTGCATGACAAGAGAATAAAGATAGCTAGACCAAGTCTTAATGTGAAGTTTTTCATAAATAAAGTGTTTGTTAGTTAGTGTAATAGTTCTTTGAACTTTAAAAGGCAAACATACGACAAAATATATTATTTATATCTTACATCTATCTTCTTAAGAAGAATAAGCTATCATCGGAGTGTAAAAAAACAGACAGAAGTCTATCTCTCTTGGTAGTTGCTAATATTAGTATTAAATTTATCATGTTTTTTGAAAAAAAGGAGATATAAAGAAAAGATTGGACCTAACATGAACAAGCATAGCCAATGCGCTGTTAGATTTGTGAATGCAATTAACGGAAATAATAATGAATACAATATATAGAAGAATAACAACAGCCTTGGTGCTACTTACAATACTTACTGGATATACTTTTGGACAGACTGTTAATGTAACACCTGAGATGTATCGAAAGGTGGATAAAGAGAAAATGAATCATTGGGTCGATTCTGTTTTCAATCGATTGAGCACCGATCAAAAAATAGGTCAGTTATTCTCTATGATTATTGCGGGTAACAATACCGAAGGAAATAAGAGACGACTAGCTGGCTTGATTAAGAATCAACATATAGGAGGAATTCTCTTCTCTAAGATCACTATTCAAGATCATGCTGCACTTACTAACTATGCGCAATCTATTGCCGAAGTACCTCTAATGGTGGCTTTGGATGGTGAGTGGGGATTAGGGATGCGTATTCAGAACACTACACCTTGGCCTCGTAATATGATGTTGGGAGCTATTCAGAATGACTCTCTACTCTTTTATTATGGACAAGAGGTTGCTAGACAATGCGTCCAAATGGGAATTCATGTCAATTTTGCTCCAGCATTGGACGTAAATAGTAATCCTCGAAACCCTGTGATTGGCTACCGTTCATTTGGCGAAAGTCCACAGCGTGTTGCAGAATTGGGTACGATGTATTCTAAGGGATTAGAGTCGGGTGGTGTAATGTCTGTGGCAAAACATTTTCCAGGTCATGGAGATACTTCCACCGATTCACATTATACATTGCCTCTGATTAAACATGATATAGAACGACTGCATAGTTACGAATTAGTTCCATTTGCAAAATATATAAACGAAGGACTTTCGGGGATGATGGTTGGTCACCTCAATATTCCGTCATTAGATAAGACGGGGCAACCAAGTTCACTTTCAAAGAATGTGGTAACAGATTTGTTGAAAGATGAGATGGGATTCTCAGGGCTAACCTTTACTGATGGTATGCAAATGCAAGGGGTGGCTAAGGAAGATGATCATTCTGTGCGTGCGCTTTTGGCAGGAAATGATGTGGTGCTAAGTCCAACTTTCCCTGTGAGAGAATTCAATGCTGTCAAGAAAGCTTTGGAGGACGGACGCATTAGTAATGAAATGTTGACTGATAAGGTGAAACGTGTGCTCTCCTATAAATATATTCTGGGAGCGACTTCCAAAAAGGCAGTAACTGTAGATAACAAAGGGCTCTCGCAGCGATTGAATACAGCCTATGCAGATTGGCTAAATCGCAAATTACATGAAAATGCAATTACTTTGCTGAAAGATGAAAAACAGATTGTGCCTATCAATAAATTGGATGAACGAAAAATTGCAGCAATCTCTGTTGGAGCATCTGTCAATAATCAGTTTTTGGGCATGCTTAAAAAATATGGCGATGTTGATACTTACGCCGTGTCCGAAGGTTCGCAGCTGCCAGCATTAAAGGCTCAGCTAGAGAAATATAACACTATAATAGTATCTGTACATAATAGAAGAGTATCTAATAATGCAGGAATATTAGAAATAACTAGAGGTAAAGAATCACTTCTTGCTTTCTTTATTTCTCCTTATTATTTAGATTCTTATACTTCGTCTATAAGTGCTGCAAGTGGTGTAATTCTTGGTTATGAAGATACTGAGTTGGCAAATGATTTTACAGCTCAAGCCATTTTTGGTGGAAAAGAATTACGTGGACGTATTCCTGTTTCTATAGGTACTTTATATAAGGAAGGCAGCGGAATTGTAAAAAAAAAAACACGATTAAGCTATGGTATACCAGAAGAAGCTGGTATTCAGAGCGCAGATCTCGATAGTATTGCACAGATTGTAAACGAAGGGATTAAAGCCAAGGCATATCCTGGAGCACAAGTGTTGATTGCCAAAGATGGTATTGTTATTTACAATCGTGCGTTTGGAACATTTAGATACGATGATCAGGAGGTGCAGGATACTGATATATTTGATCTTGCTTCCATGTCCAAAGCCACAGCTACAGTTGCTGCCTTGATGAAACTTCACGATGCTCAAAAACTAAAACTAAGTGAGCCACTCAGTCGTTTTGTTCCAGCCTTGAAGGGTACAAACAAAGAGCGAATAACGGTACGTGATGCTCTTTTGCATGAAACAGGAATTACCTCTTTTATTCCCTACTATATGAAAACAATAGACCAAAGCAGTTATAGCGGAGGTCTTTTTTCTCGCCGAAAAACTGCAACACATGACGCACAATTTGATGGCAATACTTATGCTCGCACAGATTATAAGTTCAAGTCTCATCTAGTGTCTTCTGCTCCTCAAAAAAACTTTCTGCCTATTGCTGATGGTATGTATGTTAATAAGGCTTATACAGATTCTATTGTGCAGCAGATAGCTGACTCTAAACTTAGAGCTAATACGAACTATCTGTATAGTTGCTTGAATTTTATGTTGCTGAAAGAAGTAGTAGAGGATATTTCGAAAGAAAATCTTAGTGAATATTTACAAAAGAATTTCTTTAGAAAACTAGGGGCAGTTACATCTACATATAATCCTTTAGAAAAGTTTCCTAAAGAAAGAATAGTCCCGACCGAGAATGATGAGTTCCTGAGAAAGCAAGTTTTGCAAGGCTATGTTCATGACGAGGGGGCTGCTTTTATGGGTGGAATCTCGGGGAATGCAGGTTTGTTTTCTGATGCAAATGATTTGGCAAAAATGTATCAAATGTGGCTCAATGGAGGAGAGTATGGTGGCGAACGTTATCTTTCTGCTAATACGATGCAGCTTTTTACGAAGGGAAAGAGTGCTCGCTCTCGTAGAGGTTTAGGTTTTGACAAACCAGAAACACGAGGAAATAAATCTGGTCCTACGAGTCCTAGCACTCCAGCAAGTGTGTATGGACATACAGGTTTCACGGGAACTTGCTTCTGGGTGGATCCAGATAACAATATGATTTATATATTTTTGTCAAATAGAGTGTATCCCAAACGTTCACCTAATGAGTTGAGCAAACTGGAGATTCGCCCTCGTATTCAAGAGGAAATCTATAAGGCAATTCAAAAAGGTAAAGCACATGATTTTAGACGTATTGGATAATAAAAGAATCTTAGCGATATCACTGCTTTTATTTTTGTCCATCATTGGATTGAATGCTCAAAGTAGGAAAGCAACTTCAAGATTAGAGAAGTCTATGGAGACGCAAGGTATGGTAGATGTCCATGCTATGGATTCTTCATTAATTGTTGATTTGCGTTATGCTACTACAAATAATTTTACGAAAACTGTACTCTACGATTCCTTAAAGATTGCTTATTTACATCCCCTAGCAGCGAAAAAACTGGTGAAAGCACATGGTATATTAAAGAAGATACACCCCAACTATAGATTCCTAATATTTGATGTGGCGCGTCCTCTTAGCGTGCAACGTAAAATGTATCAAGTAGTGCAAAATACGCCTTATGCTGCCTATGTAGCCAATCCTTCTCGCACAGGATTGCATAATTATGGTATGGCAGTTGATCTCACTATTTGCGATATGGAAGGTAAGGAGTTGGATATGGGAACTCATTTCGACTTCTTTGGATCTGCTGCTGGCATCAACAAGGAAGAAGAGTTAATTACACGAGGAATACTTACCCGTAAGCAGGTGGAGAATCGAAAACTCCTTCGTCAAGTTCTCGTAGAGGCTGGTTTCTTGACCATCCGTGGCGAGTGGTGGCACTTCAATGCAGTGTCACTTACTTCTGCACGAAATAATTATCAAGTGATTCAATAGTAAAATCACTTGATAATTAATTGCATTATTTATTTCTCTTGCTTCGGAAAGTTTGGGCTATATAGCATGCTCTCTTTTCTCACTACAAGTTTCCCATCTTTCACAAAAGAGTCGCCTCTTTCAGTTAGATGTTCCACCATCTTTTGGCGCATATATTCTAACTGCTTTTTGTAGGCTTTAGATGAACTCACTTCTTTCAACTCGTGAGGATCTTTGACTAAATCGAATAAAACTTCTTCGCCCGAAAGATAGTACCATGCGTATTTTATTTTTCCATCAGTCAAACCTACCCAGCAATTGTCTCGCCAATAGGCTGTAGCATGTTCTAGATCAATAAACTCCCTCCAATCTTTAGTTTCTCCATGTGCCAATGTGATTAATGATTGCCCATCCATATCATCTGGTACACTAGACCCTGCTGCATCCAGAAATGTAGGTAGTACGTCTCTAATCTCTACTGGCTGTTCTATCTTAGTACCTTTGGGTAGAGCTTTAGAGTCATTAGCGGGCAATTTAACAATGAAAGGAACATTTACTGAACCCTCATAAGGATAAGTCTTTCGCCAATGATAATGGTCTCCCATCATATCCCCATGATCTGAAATAAAGCATATCAATGTATTATCGTACATATTATTATCTTTCAATGCTTGAATGATTTCAGCTATTTTAGAATCAATAAATGTGATAGCAGCATAATAATGTTTACGTGAATTTATTGCATATTCTTCACCAAAGTTGCCCACTGGAGCTGCATAATCTGCTTCGGGCTTTTTAGGAGTATTCCATTTCTCAGCCCAATCTCCTATGGCTGGAGCTGGTATATCTATGTTGTCATACATGTCTAGGTAGCGTTGAGGTGGGTCGTATGGACTATGAGGGCGAGCAAACGAAACCTTTAAAAAAAGTGGTTGTTCGTTTTTGTAGTTGTTTATAAATTCAATGGCGGTATTTGCTGTCCAAGTAGTTGGATGTTGACTTTCATCTAGTTTGTATTCGCTAGCTCTGTGATCGTTCCATCCAATGCCAGTTAAATCGGGATCTGTACCTGGTGTCGTTAATTGCAGCCATTTGCGATAGTCACTCACAAATCCTTCACTTTCTGACCGACCACTTTCGTCGAGTAGTGTTATGTTGTAGCCCCTTTGCGACATCTGAGGTGCATAGTGCATTTTACCAATAGCAAAAGTGTAATAGCCCAAATCTTTTAGCATTTGTGCTTTTTCATATTTATATTGGGGCGCCATCTTGCCATAGCCAAGCATACCATGATGATAGGGTGACATTCCTGTTAATAGAGCAGCTCTTGATGGTGTGCTACTAGGCGCTGAAGCGTATCCGTGAGTGTAGAGGTATCCATCACTTGCCAGTTGATCTAGTGTAGGGGTGATTATGTGCTCGTTACCCATGCAACCCATAGCGTCACCTCGTTGTTGATCTGTCATTATCAGAATGATATTTGGCTTTTGAGCCATCATTGAACTTGCACCAGCAAGTAGTCCTAATGCTAGAAATTTAGTTCTCATATTATTTTAGTTTTCATAGTTGATTGTAAGTTATAAAAATGTTTTAAAATAGACTAGAGTTTAACTCCATTTATTAGTACAAGTTTAAAAAGAAATAGTTTTAATTGAAACTAAAATAGCTACATTTGCAGTCTCAATATTATTAATTAGAAAATGACGATAATGAAACTAAAACTAACTCTACTATTGACTTTGCTTATTGTAGCATTCTCAGCACAAGCACAATCTGTATTGGGCAAGTGGAAAACAATTGATGATGCAACTGGAGATGCAAAATCGATAGTGGAAATCACAGAACGTGATGGTAGAATTTATGGAAAAGTTGTAGAACTGCTCAATCCAGCAATGAAAAACTTGAAATGTAAGGATTGTGAAGGAGCTGACAAAGATAAACCTGTTTTGGGAATAGAGGTAATCAAAGGATTGAAAAAAGACGGAGATAAATATACAGATGGCAAGATTCTAGATCCATCTAGCGGAAAGCTTTATAAATGTACTGTTTCTTTTGATAGTGCTGATAAACTGAAAGTGAGAGGTTATGTTGGTATTTCAGCTTTTGGACGCAATCAGATTTGGCATAGAGTGAAATAATATATACTTTAATACTTTTTTGGAAAACAAAAAGAGAGGCTGATATTAAATATCAGCCTCTCTTTATATTATAATCTGGTTAAGCTTACTCTGCAGCTTGTTCTCCAGGTTTAGTCAATTTACGTTCTTCGCGTGGAGGGCGAGGAGTAAGAGCTTTCAGCGAAAGTTTTACTTTTCCAGAACGTTGGTCGATTTCAACAAGTTTTACAGTTACTTTGTCTCCTTCTTTTAAGCCAGCATTTGCCATATCTTCTATTCTATCCCAAGAGATTTCAGAGATATGTAGCAATCCGTCTTTTCCTGGGAGGAATTCACAGAATGCTCCGTAAGGCATGATAGAACGCACTGTAGCTTCATATGTTTCGCCAATTTCTGGAACTGCTACAATACCTTTTATTTTAGCAACAGCCTTGTCGATAGCTTCTTTGTTTGTAGCAAAGATTTCAACACGACCTTGTTTTTCAATTTCTTCGATAGTGATAGTTGCACCAGTTTCTTCTTGAAGTGCTTGGATGATTTTTCCTCCAGGTCCTATTACAGCACCAATGAAGTCTTTCTCAATCATAATCACTTCGATACGTGGAGCGTTAGCTTTGAACTCTTGACGTGGTTCTGCAATCAC
>JASLEN010000172.1 GCA_030151105.1 Dysgonomonas sp. | reverse complement strand
GCAAGTTGCCAGAATTGTGGGAAGAGACACCTCTGCGCTCTCTCCGCAGCAAATCAGAACGGCAGCTCTCGAAACTCTCTCCGAAAATTTGAGTGATGGAGTCATTGCTCCCCTCTTTTGGTTTGCATTTTTAGGTGCACCCGGAATGCTGGCTTATAAAATGGTGAATACACTCGATTCTATGATTGGGTATAAGAACGAAAAATATGGTCAATTTGGCTGTTGGGCTGCTCATATTGATGATATTACCAATTATATTCCAGCTCGGCTGACTGCTTTTTTGATGATTTTAGTTAACGGAAATTTAAAGCTTTTCTCCTTTGTCAAAGAGTTTGGGAGGCAGCATGCAAGCCCAAATTCGGGTTATCCAGAGTCAGCTTTGGCAGGCATTTTAGGTTGTCGATTTGGTGGTACGTTTTCCTATTTCGACAAAATTGTGGAGAAGCCTTACATTGGAAAAATAGATAAAATAATAGATACCAATGATATGATAAAAGCAATTTCTATCAATCGTAAGACAGAGATTGCGATGTTATCTCTTATCATTATTATTACTGTAACTATCAATATACTAGTCTTATGAAGTTTTATGTAATAGGAATAGACGACAATAAAACGCAACACTTTTCGGATGAGGTGATGCAAATTATTTCATCGCACCAAGTTTTCTCAGGTGGGGCAAGACATCATGAAATAGTGAGCGATATTTTGCCAAAAGACTATTCTTGGATAGAAATTTTAGTACCTCTCGATCAGGTTTTTGAGCAGTATGAAGCACATGACGAGGTGGTTGTATTTGCTTCTAATGATCCATTGTTCTTTGGATTTGCTAATACAATACAACGAAAAATGACTGATGCTGAGTTGGTTGTATATCCGTACTTCAATTCTTTGCAAATGTTGGCACATCGCTTACTTTTGCCCTATCAGGATATGCACATCGTTTCGTTGACGGGGCGACCTTGGAAAAAATTTGATGAAGCATTGATTCTCGGATACGATAAAATAGGTATTCTGACTGATAATAAGTTACATACGCCTTCTACAATTGCCCAGCGGATGTTAGATTATGGATATGATAATTATAGAATGTCGATAGGTGAATTGCTTGGAAATAAGGAACTTGAGCGATTCGAGAAGTATGATATTAAAGATGTTGTAAATAAAGAATTTGCATATCCAAACAATATTATTTTAGAGAAAATAGTCTCTAAACCACGCCCTTTTGGGATTCCCGAATCAGATTTCAATTTGTTGAATGGGCGAGTAAAAATGATTACGAAAATGCCCATTAGATTGCTGTCCCTAAGTATGTTAGATTTGAGGGAGCGTGAAACCTTGTGGGATGTTGGTTTTTGTACAGGCTCGGTTTCTGTAGAAAGTAAAATGCAATTTCCGCATCTAAATGTGGTGGCTTTTGAGGTCAGAGAAGAAGTGCGAATGCTGATTGATAGCAATGCTAAGAAGTTTGGCACACCTGGAATCGACTCATATATAGGCGATTTTGTGGAACAAGATATTTCTTCATTGCCTTTGCCTGATGCCGTTTTTATTGGTGGACACGGAGGGAAAATGAACGAAATAGTAAGCAAAATTAATAAAGTGCTGAAGAAAGATGGAGTAATTGTATTTAACTCAGTATCAGACGAAAGTTATCAACTTTTTGAATCAGCTGTATCAGAAAATCAGCTGAAACTAGAAACTCCTATTGCTATAAAAATAGATGATAATAACACTATCCAGATAATGAAAGCCATAAAAATATGATGAATAAATTAGCTATAATATTAGTATCAGAACAAGGATACAAGGTTGCTCAGACCATCAAAAATGAGTACACCAATGCAATGATTTTTACCAAAGTAAATTTGAATAATGTTGAGAAAATTAGTTCAATAAATGAATTTGTTTCAGAAAAATTCAATCAATTTGAAACATTTATTTTTGTTGGAGCCATGGGAATCTGTGTGCGTGCAATCGCTCCCCACATCAAGGACAAATATTCTGATCCTGCAATCATAAACATTGATTCCACAGGTAGATATGTTGTTTCTGTGCTTTCGGGGCATGTGGGTGGAGCGAATGAATTGACAGAAAATATTGCTCGAACGCTTGGTGCTGAGTCTGTTGTGACTACTCAAAGTGATAATATGAATCTTTGGGCTTTAGATACCTTGAATAAAAAGTTCGATTGGTTTGTAGAAACAAATGCAGAGAAATTCAATACGCCTCTCATTAGTTTTATCAATCAGAAGCGAACAGCTTTATTGTTGGAAATCAGAGATAAAGGAACAGAATATCTGGAAAGAACAAAACCAGAACATGTTACCATTTATTATAAATATACTGAGATAGATTTCTCTCAGTATGAATTATTTGTAGCAGTTTCGCCTTATATCTATCCCGTTGAAATAGATACTATTTATTATCGTCCTCAAGTCTTGCATCTAGGTGTAGGCTGTCGTAAGGATTGTAATCCAGAGGGTGTTTTTGAATATCTAAAAAATGAATTATCGAGGAAAAATATCTCATATCTTTCAATTAAAGATATTTCGTCCATTGATTTGAAAAAAGACGAAGCTCTCTTAATTGACTTGCAAACGAATTTGGGAAATGTTCCTATCAATATCTATTCGGCTGAAGAACTGAAAGATATAGATGTTCCAAATCCATCGGAAAAAGTAGAAAGTGTGACCACTGTTGGTGGAGTTTCAGAATCTACTGCTATCAAGAGTGCTGATTATGGAGATTTAATTCTCGAAAAGCAGAAAGGAAAATTGAGCGAAGGCAATGATTTCACATTTGCATTGGCTCTCAATAGAAGTGCAACCAGAGGTGGGCATATCGAAATTGTAGGGGCTGGGCCAGGCGACCCAGACTTGGTTTCGGTACGTGGACGACAATTTTTGGAGGTGGCAGATTTGATTCTTTATGCAGGAAGTTTAGTGCCTATTGAATTAACTTATTGTGCTAAAATAGGTGCTGTGGTACGTAGTTCGGCATCTATGGATTTGGAAGAGCAGTTTGCAACCATGAAAGAGTTTTACGATCAGGGCAAGTTGGTGGTGCGTTTGCATACTGGCGATCCGTGCATCTATGGTGCTATTCAGGAGCAAATGGCATTTTTTGATGAATATAATATGTCGTATCATATCACTCCAGGTATTTCGTCGTTTCAGGCAGCAGCAGCGGCTCTTCGCTCTCAGTTTACGATTCCAGAGAAGGTGCAAACCATCATTCTAACTCGTGGAGAGGGTCGTACAGCTATGCCAGAGAAGGAAAAATTGAGTCTGTTGGCACGTTCACAAAGTACGATGTGTATCTTCTTGAGTGCATCTATTGTAGATGATGTACAGCGTGATCTGCTAGAGCATTATTCACCAGAGACACCCGTGGCAGCTTGTTATAAGTTGACTTGGAAAGATGAGAAAATATTCCGTGGAGAATTGAAAAATTTGGCTAGTTTGGTCAAAGACAATAAGCTAACTTTGACAACAATGATTGTTGTGGGTGACTCTATCGACAATAGACATGGTTTGTCAAGATTGTATGCTTCAGAATTTAAACATCTATTTAGAAGATGAGAAAAATTACACTTATCACTGGCGGACAGCGTTCTGGTAAAAGTAGTTACGCTGAAAAGTTGGCACTCTCACTTTCGCCCAATCCTTGTTATGTTGCCACCTCCCGAGTATGGGATGAGGAACATCGTAAGCGCATTGAGATTCACAAGGCGAATAGGGGAGACGAGTGGCGAAATATAGAAGAAGAAAAATATTTAAGTACTCTTGATGTTGATAACCAAATAGTATTGATAGATTGTGTGACGCTTTGGGCAACCAATTTCTTCTTCGATTTGAATTCTAATGTTGAAGAAGCATTGAAGTCTTTGAAGGACGAATTTGATAAATTTACCTCAAAAAATGCTCATTTTATATTTGTTACCAACGAAATAGGAATGGGAGAAATGTCTCAAAATGAAATCCAACGAAAATTTGCCGATTTGCAAGGTTGGCTCAATCAATATATTGCTTCCAAAGCTGACGAAGTTTGCTTGATGGTTTCAGGAATAGCAGTAAAAATAAAATAAGGTCGCAGACCTATTAATTTAAAACCATAAATCTAATATGAATTGATAGTAATCACTTGAAAAATCATCAATAATAATTTACATCAACTTAATATGATACATTTTAATATCGAAAAACCAAACGACGATGTTCGTCAATATTTACAAGACAAGATTGATAATCTGACAAAACCAAAAGGTTCACTGGGTGTACTTGAGGATATTGCAATGCAGATTGGGTGGATACAACAATCGTTAAATCCTAAATTGACAAATCCTTGCCATATCGTTTTTGCTGGCGATCATGGAATTGCTGCAGAGGGCGTTAGTGCATCTCCTCAAGAGGTTACTTATCAGATGATTGCAAACTTCTGGGATGGGGGAGCAGGTATCAATTTCTTAGCTCGACAACATAATTTTGATCTCAAAATAGTAGATGCTGGGGTCAATTTCGATTTCAAACCTGAAGACCCAATTATTGATAAAAAAATCCGCAAAAGTACTCGAAATTATCGCCACGAGTCGGCAATGACTAGAGAAGAATTGGAGCTTGCCCTAGAGCGAGGTGCAGAGTGCGCTCAGGCTTGTTTTGACGAGGGGTGCAATGTGATAAGCTTTGGAGAAATGGGAATCACAAATACATCTTCTTCCTCATTGTGGATGAGTTGCTTAACAGGTATTTCTTTAGATAAATGTATTGGTGCAGGTTGTGATCATACAGGAAGCATAATTAATCACAAATTCAACGTGTTGAAGGCTTGTGTAGATAATTATAAGGGTGATAATTCAGTCCTTGATGTCATGCAATATTTTGGAGGATATGAAATGGTGATGGCTGTGGGGGCAATGCTTAAAGCTGCTGAACTAAAGATGATTATCCTTGTTGATGGCTTCATAATGACTAATTGTATGCTGGCTGCATCATTATTGAATAAAGAGGTTCTTCATTATGCTATTTTTGGGCATAAGGGTGATGAAGGAGGACATAAGTTTCTGTTGCAATATCTTGATGCTAAGCCTATTCTTGATTTAGGATTTAGGTTAGGTGAGGGTACAGGTGCGCTGTGTGCTTACCCTATTGTGCAGTCTGCGGTTTTGATGATTAATGAAATGAATTCTTTCAAGAAAATTCAGGTAACTAAGTATTTTTAATTGATGAAAAATATCGCAGCAGCACTCATTTTCTTTACTCGTTTGCCTTTTTGGAGGTTGAAAGCTTTTCAAGTTCCAGCCAAATACTTCAGTCAAGTTATTAATTACTGGGCAGTTGTGGGTTGGCTTACGGGTGGAGTCATGGCTGCAAGCTTGTGGTTAGCGACTCAAATTTTTCCTTATTCTATTGCGATAATTATCGCTATTTTGAGTCGTGTTTTGATTACAGGGGCATTGCATGAGGATGGATTGGCTGACTTTCTAGATGGTTTTGGAGGTGGAAATTCTAAGGAGAGGATTCTAGAGATAATGAAAGATTCTCATATCGGAACTTATGGAGTTATAGGATTAATCTTCTATTTTCTAATGCTTTATTCTTGCCTCGCCGAATTGTCTATGCCTTTTGCTTGCTTCACTATTTTGATGGCAGATCCCCTGTGCAAATATATAAGTTCGCAGATTACACTCTTTCTTCCCTATGCTCGTACGGCTGAGAGTAGTAAGTCAAAAACTGTCTATAAACAGATGTCTATCAAGACTTTTGTGGTCTCTGTCGTTTTTGGACTGAGCCCTTTGTTTTTGGTTCCGAATATTAAATTTGTTATTGCGATAATTTTCCCTGTAATATTGTTCCTGTTGCTCATTTTCTTTATGAAGAAAAAATTACAAGGCTATACAGGAGACTGTTGTGGGGCAACATTTTTGATGTGTGAACTCTCTTTTTATTTGGGTGCTATAATTATCTCACATAATTGGATTGTATGAAAGTGTATTTGATACGACATACAGCTGTAGATGTGCCAGAAGGGATGTGCTATGGGCAAACGGATGTGCCGCTGAAGGCTAGCTTTGAGGTGGAATCGAAGTTTGTCCAAGTTAAGATTAAGGACATAATTCCAGATATAGTATTTTCTAGTCCGTTGACTAGATGTGCTTTATTAGCAGATAGTTGTGGGTTTAAGGATGCTGTTTTAGACAATAGGCTGAAGGAGTTGAATTTTGGAGAGTGGGAGAGTAAACAATGGAACGAGCTCGATATGTCGATTTGGAAAGACGATTGGATAAACCCGCCTACACCGCATGGGGAATCATTTCAGGAGATGTATGAGCGAGTAGCAGCTTTCTTTGATGAGTTAAAAAAGACGAACTATAAATCTGTTTTTGCTTTCACACATGGTGGAGTAATTAGTTGTGCTAGAGTCTATTTCGGACTAACTACATTAGTTCATGCATTTGATATCAAAACACGATATGGTGAGGTTGTCAAGTTTCAATTTGAGGATCGCATTTAATGAAAAAAATAGATAAGTCTTCTGAGAAAATTTTCTTTACAGCAGATCCGCATTTTGGACATGAGTGGATTCGTAAGTTTAATAATCGCCCTTTTACCTCTGTTGATGAGATGGATAAGGTGTTAATAGAGAATTGGAATAAGATCGTTCCCACTGATGGTCTGACCTTTGTACTAGGTGATATTGGTTCGACTAATGGAGCTAGAATTGTAGAAATATTTCAGCAATTGAATGGTGAAAAGATTTTGATAAGAGGTAATCACGATGACGACTATAGTGATGATACTCTTTATGCTATATTCTCAGAAGTGTATGATATTCTATATCTTAGAGTAAAAGATGATGTTTTGTCGATGTATAATTATATGGTTCTTTGCCATTATCCCATGTTAGATTGGCAAAACTCTTTTGAAGGTTCTTGGCAACTTTTTGGGCACATTCATACTCGGGAGGAAGTAGTTGAATTCAAAACAGTTCAGACAAAATTATTTGATACTCAATATGATGTAGGAGTAGATAATAATGATTTTCATCCCATTTCGTTTCGTTCATTAAAAAAGGTTATCGAAAATCAAAAGGGTGATGCAAACTTCAAACAATCAAACTATTATTGAATCATCTAACGGATAATTTCCCCCATTTCATCAATTAACAATACTTCCAAATCTTTAGTCTCAAATAGTGGCATGCACACTTCTTCGCAACGTTTTCTTATGAGTGAAAAAAATGTATTGCCTTCATGCGGTATGATGTCCCAAAGTTGGCGAGCCATGGTTATTTGTGCGATTGAGTCAATGATTGATTGCGAACATCCTGCTTCTTCAGCCACCTCTTCTAAGAATTTTTTATTCATCACAACTTTCTTACTATGAGTGTCTAACGAGCCTTCAGCTAATTTGACAGCTTTGCCCAACATGATGCCCATTGTTAGTTTCTCCAATCCCAATTCAGATGCGATTTTGATAGTTTCGCCAATAAAGTTTCCATAGTGAATGAAGGCTTGAGAAGGTAATTCAGGATAAATCTGTTTTACATATTTTTCGCTCTTAGCTCCCGAATTTATTACTAAATGTTTGCATCCTAATGCTTTGGCTACCTGAACCTCTCTTCTTATTGAGGCAACGAAAGCTTCTGACGAAAAGGGCTTCACGATACCAGATGTGCCAATGATGGAGATGCCATCCACGATACCTAATTTAGGGTTAAATGTTTTTAAAGCAAGTTCTTTTCCTTTTGGTACAGATATAGTTACGTCTATTCCAGTTTTCAATCCCTTTGGCAATTTGTCTTGAAAATGTCGCATGATTTTGTACAATTCTCGCTTCATCATCATTCGTGGAGTTTTGTTGATAGAAGGCTCGCCTATTGCAGAATCTAAGCCTGGTAGCGTGACTTTTCCAACACCTTCTCCCTGTAGAAAATTCACTCCTTTGTGATTGAGATTTATTGCAACTGTGGAAACTATTTCGTGTCCGTTGGTAATATCGGGATCGTCACCTGCATCTTTTATGACGGTGCAACTTACTGAGTTTATGCCAATGTTGGTTGTATGAAGAGGAATTTTAATCCACTCACCTTGAGGTAATGTAATACTTATTTCTGAGAATATTTCACCTGTCAATAAGGTTGAGAATGCGGCTTTGGTGGCAGCGGTAGCACAGCTTCCAGTAGTATAACCCGTTTTGAGTTCGAAGAAGTCAGGTGCTAGCTTTTCAATCTGTTTTCGGAGACCATTTTCTCCATAGACGGAGATGAAAAGAGGAGATAGCTTGGGGCGTTTGACTACCAACATCGGAATATTTAGTTGTGCAGCAGCTGCTACCTTCTCTTCAAAACCTCCAGAAGAGCCACTTTCCTTGGTAATAATTGCTTCAGGATTGAGTGTCTTGAAGAGTTCGTACTCATCATTATCCTTTTCGTAATATAGAATTTTTTCCTCGGGAAACTCCTCTTGCTGAGCAATTAGACGTGATTCTTCTCTGTCTAATATCCTAAACCAGCAATGATGGTTTTTCCAATAGCTTTTGAGCTTCGAGATTGTATTTACTCCAGTGAGTGCTAGCAAGTTGTCTATATTATTTTTTTCGAGATAATTGATCGCGTCTTGATAAGTATCGAACCAAAGGATATTTTCCTCTAAATCAGGATAATTGCGCTCAAATCGTAGCACTGGAATTTTTAATTCTTCTGCAACTTGTGCTATATTTTGATGAAGATTTTCGGCAAAGGGATGGGAGGCATTAACAATCAAACTGATGTTGTTTTCTTGACAAAATGCCTTCATTATAGAAGGTGTTAAAGCTCCCGTTATATGCGTTCCGTGCACAATATCAACCTTTTGACTTTCACCTTTGGTTGAGTAATAGAATGGCTTTGCTGCTTCTTCGCAGACTTTGAGTGCACGTCGTCCTTCGGTTGTTCCTCCAAAAATAAGAATCATAATGTCAAGTTTTTTAATAAGTCCTCGATTGTATCACATTTGAGTGATGAGTTGGCTGAAAAATGTAGTCTAATTTCTTGCTCTTTTATTTCAATATACGGTTCAGATTCGATGTTTCTATTCACCATAATTCCCTCACGAAGTAAAGCTTTGCGCACCATAGAATAAAGAAGCCCATGCCCTGTTACTTTAATTTCTCTTTCGCAGTCATTGGAGACTCTAAAGAGCCCTGAATTTTGGTCAAAAACAATGCCTTTTCGAGCAAAGAAATTACTCAAACTGCCATCAATGGATAGGTCTTCGGGAGTTCCTATTTTGATTCCATTTTCTTTGTCCATCAGCCAAATTTTGTCAGCTATTTGTAAGGCTAGTTCCAAATCGTGAGTGGACAGAAAAATTGTTTTATTTGTCTTTCGTGACAATTGATGGAGCAATTGCATCACTTCTACCTTGCTCGGAAAGTCGAGAAAGGCAGTTGGTTCATCCAATAGAATGATAGGCGTATCTTGAGCTAATGCCTTTGCAATCATTACCTTTTGTCGTTCACCATCACTAAGAGTATGAATCATCCGAGTGGTAAGATTTTCTATTTTGACAAGAGCGATGGCTTCATCTACAATCCGTTCATCCTCTTTCGATAAACTTCCCCAAAAGCCAGTATAGGGACTACGTCCTAAGCCAATAAGCTCTCGAGAGGTCATGTTTTTGATATCGAATTTTTCTGTCAAAACAACGCTTACAAGGCTTGCGAGGTGTTTCTCAGAATATTCTTCAATCCCTTTTTGTTGGATAAAAATATTGCCAGACAATTTAGGTTGAAAGCCTGTGAGTGTTCGTAGGAGGGTGGATTTGCCGATACCATTTGCACCCAGAAGACAAGTTAATTCGCCGCTTGAAATCGTAGAGTTAATATTTTCGGAGACAATTTTCCTCGATTTTTTGTTAAGATAACCTATCGTGAGGTTTTTAATAGCTATCGTTTTCTCTCTATTTTTCATACAGCTCAATTCAATTCACTTTTTCGTTTTCCAAAGAGTACAGAGATCACAATAGGTGCACCTATAAGTGCTGTTACAGAGTTGATTGGTAGTGCTCCCTCAAATCCTGGCATACGTGCCACTAAATTACAAAATAGGGCTAATGATGCTCCTGTGAGGGTAACGGCTGGCATCAAAATACGATGGTCGGAGGTCACAAAAATTGTTCTACAGAGGTGAGGAACGGCTAATCCGAGAAATACGATTGGACCACAATATGCCGTAATAATGGCTGTGATGACGCAAGAGCTAGTGATAACAAACAAGCGTGAGCGTCTGATATTTAGTCCCAAATTGCGAGCATATCTTTCTCCCAATAGCATCAGATTCAGGGTCTTAATCAAAAGGAAGGACGATGGAATCAATGCTGCCATAATCCAAGCGAAAGTATATACCTGATTTCCTGATACTTTAGAGAAACTACCTAAGCCCCAAATCACATAGGCACGAATATCTTCATCGTTACTAAAAAACTTGAGTACGCCAATAATTGCTGTGGCAATATATCCAATCATAACTCCCATAATGAGCAGAATAACATTGCCTTGCACACGTTGTGAGATGGCTATAATGATAGACATTACAAACATTGCTCCAGCTATTGCTGCCATAGAAATTGCTATTTCGCCAAAGAAACCCAAGTGGCTGAGTGCTGTTCCCGCAATGCTTCCAGAGAGGAGAATGACCAAGGCAACTCCCAAACTTGCTCCCGAGCTGATTCCCAATTCGGAGGGACCAGCCAATGGATTGCGGAAAACTGTCTGCATCTGCAAACCACTAATGGATAGCCCTGCACCCGCTACGAGTGCGGTGAGGGTTTGTGGAAAGCGAGATTTCCAGATAATATTTTGCCAAATCTCTGTTTCTTCTGTGCTACCCAATAGGATATTCCAAGTGGCAGCAAATGGAATAGAGATGGTTCCCAACACTAGGTTGAGTGTGAAAAATATAAATATGGAAGCCAGAATGGCTAGAAAAGCAATGTTGTGACGTTTCATTTTTTACTTCAAAAGACTATAATAAACTGGAGTATGGTTGGGCAATAAATTGGGGTGAAAGATATGAATTAAATCTGCCAAAACAACCTCTGGTTCAACAGGACTTCCTTCGTAGAAAGGTGTTTGGCGAAGATTGCAATAAATCACCTTTTTGTCTTTATGTGCCTTGAAATCAGCGTATCGGGCATCCGTTTGTTTCAATGCTTCATAATCAAAATCACCATTGTAGCTGTTGAGAATACGCCAATAATCGGCATTTGCACCCTGTGCATACACTGTCTCATAGTCGAGATAGAAGCCTCCAGACTCGTCATCGTTGTGCATAAAGTAATCGGCTCCAGCATCCTGAAATAGTTTTGCCAAGTAACTTTTTCCTCCCACCACATACCAGTTGCCAGAATGTAGTTCGCCACTCAATACGCTAGGACGTTGAGAAACAGAGGCGGTAAGTGCTTTCAAATCATTGTATTTTTGCTCTATGTCGGCAAATTGTTTTTCAGCTTGTTGCTCCATACCGAGTAGCATTGCTGTAAATTTGATCCACTCTGCTTGCCCTAATGGTGTAATTTCTTTGTAGCCTAAAAAGCTGACTAAAGGAATCTCTAGATTTCGTATCGCATCATATCCTCCTCTTTTGAAGGGAGATACGAGTATAATGTCGGGATTGAGTGCTAAGACAATTTCGGTGTCAAATTCGCCTTCAATGCCAATTTTGCTTGTACGTCCATCTTTCAGTTGATCGTTGATTTGCTTGTTAGATAAAAAGCGTGTGCTGGTGATTCCTGACACTTTATCTACTGCATCTAACTTGATGAAGTTTGATAATTGTAAGTTAGTCATACAGATAGCACTTTTGATGGGAACTTCTATGATGGTATAGTCTGCTGGTATATTGGTGCGAGATTGCCCTCGTTGCAGCAAAGCATATTTATAAATTGCATCACTCTCGTTGGCTGGATCTGTGATTTCTATTAGCTTGTAGTTCCCGTAATCGGTTGCTTCAAAGCCTTTTGCATATTTTATTTCTATTGGTTTTCCCTCCTGATTCGAGTTTGTCTCTTCTTTGGGTTTGGAGTTGCAGGAGAATAAGAAAATAGTGCCTAAGATTAATGTAAATAGCTGTTTCATACTATTTTATTTTTTTTGAATGATCAATAGTGAGAAGTATGGGAATTTTCTATCAAGTATTTCTTCTTTATTCTGTGTGTAGAATTCTTTCTCAACTACTCCTACGTTTTCGAAGTAATGAATATTAATATTATCAACCGAAGAAGATACTAATTCTTTTATAATCTCTTGACATTGAGATGGCTTCATGATGACGATTGATTTCCCCGAATGGATATGTAAATGAAGCTCCTCAGAAGTAGTTTCGCCAGGAATGACCAAGAGTTGTTCTTCTTGTTTTACGATATGTATATTTGCCAATGCTCCACATGAAATGAATGCAGGAACGCCTTCTATACGTTTTGTAGGCACGTTCAAGGCTTGTAGATTTTCGTTGATGTATTGACTAGAGGAGTAGAATCCGCTATCGCCTTCGGCTACAATAGCTACTTTTGAGCCTTGATTATATAGCTGATAGGCTTGTTTGGCAGCTTCTTCATATTCTTTCATTACTTGACTTCGCTCTTTACGCATTGACACATTGAATAATCTTATTTTGTCATTCGAGATATCAAGTGCTGATATAATGTCTTGAGAACGAGAACTTACCTTCCCCTCCCTTGTAGTAGTGCTAGGGCATAGGATAACATCAGCTTTTTGCAGAGCCTTAAGTGCTTTGAGCGTGATTAAATCTGGATCGCCAGAGCCAAGTGATACGAATAGAATAGGGTTCATTGTCATTATTTTATTTTAATGATGACGCACCATACCTCGTAAGGCATGGTGCGTATCATGAAGATAGTTAGTGCATAAATTATTTCTCTATATACATAATTCTTTGGAAAACATAACCTTGACTAAGGGTTACACCTTTGGTTAGTTTATCCGTTTTGATATCATATGTATAAATTGATTGTGGCTCTGTTTTTGGGTTAACACCAATATAAGCCTTATCTCCCACTACAACCGAACGTTGTGAAAGTACACCCTCGCTAAATGGAAGTTTGAGATCTGTCAATTTATCTGTTTTTAAATCCAAAACAGCATAATAGCAGTTGTAGTCCGATCCCCACTCTGCAGCACCTGTATAAGTTGGGTTTTGGATATAAAGAAGAACTTTGCTATCAGCAAGATAATCGATAGTTACAATTTTTCCACGATAGTAGTCTTTTTCACCATCGCCCATGAAGCTTTTGTATGTTTTGTCAAAATCGTATGCTCCTTTATTGATTTTCAGAATGGTGCTATATTGTTGAGTAGAACCTGGAGTGCCTGGTATTTGGTTAGCACATACGATGTAGAAGTTGCCTTCCGAATCGTAGAATGTCTTTTGAGTCAATAGTTCTCCATAAGCTGAACTTCCAAGTTGGTCTGCACGATCTTCTTTGACTACTGATTTAACAGTCATATCTTTAGCATTAACGAATGCTGCATAGAAATGAGTTTTGTCATCATTGTTTTGGTAGGTGTAGATAATCATATCATCTGCTTTGCGATAGCTTGCCATACCCGAAGTGCTTAGTTTGGATGGTTTACCATTAGCTGCTAGTGGCAATTCTGGAAGGTCTAGTTCTCCTTCTTCTACTACTTTCATAGTTTCGGTATTCAATTTTGTCCAGATAACTTTAGACTTGTCACCATTGGCAGCCATAAATATAAGCGTGTTGTCATCTAGCCATGCATTGCAATATCTTCTATCTAGAAATGTATTCTTGATAAATGGTACTTCTTTCACTATTTCGATACCTTTATCGTTGGAGATTTTGTATTTACCAAAACGGTCTTTCTCTTGTGGAATTTGATAGTAGAACCCTCCTTTTACCACACTTTCTTGATGTAGTTTGGCAATTACGTCCACTCCATTATTTTTAAAGTCGATGATATCGTCACCCTCTAATGAGTTTACGTTTAATACTACTGTGGCTTTTACGGAAGAACCTCCACCTCCATATTTATCTGTAGTGACCCAAAGGTCGTAGTGTGCGGTTTCAGTTGGTTCTGGCTCTGGTTCTGGGTTAGGATCTGGATTGTCACTATTGCTATCAGAACAAGATGCAAATAGCAAACTTGCGAATAACAAAGCAATAAGCGAATAATTAGTTTTAAAGAATTTCATTGATTTTAAGAATTTATTAGTTTATAAAGATTCTGAATTTGCAGAAAAAAGCTCTTCCTGGCTTTTGCAGATATAAATTGTCATAAACCAGTCGGTCAAATATGTTCGTACACTGTAGCGAGACGTTGTATCGCTCATTCTGAAGTGAGTAGCTAAGTGTTATATTATTGATAACCTGCGTAGGAATAACTGGTTTTAATTTATTCTGTCCTATATCTTTCCAGCTATGATAATAGGACTCTATATATTGCAAGTGGTATTTAAACTTGAGCTGATTGTCTTTTATCCCGAAGAGATTTTGTTTTTTGATATCTAACTCTACATTGCTATATAAGTTGGGTTTGTTAGGTACTTTCATATTGTAGATTATAGAAATTTGTCCATTGTTTTGATACTTATTTCTATTCTTTTCGCTCAAATAAGTGCCGTTGACTGTCAATTGCAAAAGGTCATTGTATCTATATCGTATCTCTCCCTCAATCCCTTTTACAAGAACACTTGATAAATTTTCATATTGAGGAAGTATTGCTGTACCACCTTCTGTTCCATTGAAGCGAATATAATCTTCCACCTTGCGATAGAATGCTCCTGTTTCGTAGTAGAGGGTGTGGCTATCGGCTAAATCAATTTCGCCAAATAGACCAAGATTTATATTGTCCGATTTTTCAGGTTTTAGTTTAAAATTCGGATATATGTCGCCTCCATTTCCTAGCACTTCTCTTGCTAGAGGAAGTCTGACTGCATTCTCGTAAGATGCTTTTACTGAAAGGTTCTTAATGATATGGAATCGAGAACCCAAGCCATAGCCAACATTACTTTTGGTAGATGAGCGTGGTTCGCTATTAATGCCTGTTATCCAATAGAAATCTTGCTGCTCTATCTTGGTATGATAGATATAATCTTTTACAAAGAAGATGTTAGATAATCTATCGTCCCACCAACGTTGTGAGTAGGATAGCCCAACGATTTGTTTCACTACCTTATCATTAGATGGTTCAAACTCTGTTGACATATCGTCATACTTGTCGTTATGAATATGGTCGAGCAAGTAATTGACGTTCAAACTGTGTCTGTCTGTCAATAGATAGTTGAAGTTAGCTCGTCCCACAAGTAGAGGGCGTTTCTCGTGTCTTAGAGATCTCTCTCTTCTTCTCATTTCGTTTCTGTTTGATAATTCTTCTCGCCAAGTGCCATCCCACTGATATCTTCGGTAGGCAGTATCTATCACCTGAGTGTGATCCCATGTGTAAGAAAGAGAAAGGTCGGCGGCAAGATTGTTCGTGAAAAGGTCCTTCTTACTATAGTCGAGCCCTATCTTGTAAGAGTCATTTTTTCGTTTGGCCTTTCCATATACAATTTCTTGAGTAGTGCCCGTTTGCAATTCTTTGTCGATGGTAGAATATGGGCCAGTGAGGAAGAATGAGTCAGCCCATTTTTTATTTACGACTCCTACTGCCATTTGTCCCAATAGTGAGAAATAGGCATC
>JASLEN010000146.1 GCA_030151105.1 Dysgonomonas sp. | reverse complement strand
ATAAATAACCTTCTCCAGATGATCCGTTGATAAAAACACCTTTTATCCCATTGTTGACTAATAGTTGAGCATACTTGTCAATTGGTTCGTAGTTTACTTCACCTTTTGCATCAAAAGGAGTAAATGGGGCATTGATTAAGCCTGTAAGTTTTTCCATGTTATTATTTATTATGTACTACATATTGGTAGCAAATATAACTAGATATTTTTATTATGCAATACATGTGCTATGTTTTGTGTTATAAAACACACTTTAAAGGGTTTATTTATGGTGTATTGTAGTACATATTCAAATCAAATGAGAAATGTGATGAAAATATAAATGATAAGGTTAACTTTGTTAGTGTAATACATAATATGAATAAACGAAGAGATGAGTCAAGAGGTAGAAGATATAGAGAAAAAGGAGTCTTCCCTTGTGGAAACTACACAACAGCAGATTTTAGATTATATCAATAATCAAGGCTTGAAGGTGAATGATACTTTACCCAAAGAAAACGAACTAGCAGATTCTCTGGGAGTAAGTAGAGTGGTGGTAAGAGAGGCTTTGAGTAGCTTGAGAAGTTTGGGTTTTGTGGAAACAAAAAAGCGCAAAGGAACTATTTTACTTTCGCCCAAACCATTTGACGTTATCGAAGTTATTATCAGTTCTGGAACACTGAGCGAAAATACGATTAGGGACTTGTATGAATTGCGACTAATGCTCGAAATAGGCATGGCTGATTTCGTTTTCGAGCGAAAAGATGCTGCGGGAATGGCAAGACTATTGCAACTTGTGGAGGAGGAAGAGCTTTGCGAAGACTCTCAAAGATTGGTGGAAATAGATATTGAATTTCACTCTGTGCTCTATAAAATGGCTAATAGTAAGAGCTTATCTAATTTTCAAAACTTGCTTGGGAAAACATTTTTACTCTATCCTCTCCAGCGCCCTAAAGACTGGAGGGTACAAGAAATCATTACTCACAGAAGTTTGTATCGCATATTAGATGCAGGAAATGCAGAAGCGTTTCGTTCAGCAATGAGACTACATCTTACTTATCAATTTGAAAATAGCGAGAAATATTTGAAAACATACTATAATAATATTTCTCAAGTGGGTGAAAATATGGAGAAGTGATTCTTGTAGTCAA
This sequence comes from Dysgonomonas sp., assembly GCA_030151105.1. Lineage (GTDB taxonomy): Bacteria > Bacteroidota > Bacteroidia > Bacteroidales > Dysgonomonadaceae > Dysgonomonas. Next base: position 1,981 of record JASLEN010000146.1, on the reverse strand, counting down.
TCCTCATATAGCAATTGTGTTGAAATTTAAAACACTAGTCCTAAGTCTGGCGACTTGAATCTATATAATATAGGGGGATTATATGTTCTTCCTTCTTTTGTTTCATCCAATTGTTCTATGCAGTCATTCGCTAGTATTTTGCGTTGAAAGTTTCTTCTATCCAATTTTTTGTCAAGAATGATTTCATAGATTTTTCTCAATTCACTCATCGTAAATTTTTCAGGTAGCAACTCATAGCCAACAGGAATGAGGGGAAACATTGATTGAGTTCTTTCCATTGCCATCTTTATTATGTTGGCATGATCCGATTGGAGAGATGGTAGCTTGTTGATATCATGCCAGCTCAAGGTTTCATCTCTACTTTCTGCTAAATTGACTTTATTGTATTGAACAAAGGCTAAATATCCCATACTGATAAATCGCCTGAGTAACCATTTGCCTTCCAATTCAGACTCAGCATTTTTGTCTATGTAGTCTTTGTTTTGCGAAACGATAGTTCTATTAGGGTCACTAAATAAATAGAACTGTTTCAAAAATATATCTTTTATTCCCGAGCGCTCTTCTAAGATACGATGTGCTGCCTGGTTTGAATCTTCATGGTTGAACATGAAACCTCCTGGAAGGGAGTAGTAATTTCCTAAAGCAAATTTGCGTAGTAACACTTTGATTTTTCCTTTATGAAAACTAAGTAGTACACAATCTACTGAAAAGCCAGGATGTATGTTTTCTTCAGTATAGTATTTAAAATCAGAATGCTCCATTTATATTGACTATTGTATTTTTCTTTGATGATGATGGAGCAAATATAGTAAAGTTAAACCATAAGTCGATATCGTTGTGTTTAAATGACGCATTTATGTTTAAAAACATTTATGCGTACAAAAGACGCATTAAATTTTGAATGTGAAAATAACTTAAATACATTTGCGTCTGTATAACGCATAAATGATACAACTATGAACAAATATTTTTCTCTTCTTATAGTGGCTTTGCTCGGTTTACAATGTACTGAGCCTACTTCAAAGCAGATGGATTTTATCCTAGTAGATAATGGGCAAGGCAAACATCTAGGATATTCGCCTTCCTCAGGAGTTACGATTATTGAGCAAGATGGTTTAAAGTTTAAAGATTTAAACAAAAATGGAAAACTTGATAAGTATGAAGATTGGCGCTTATTGTCTGATGAGAGAGCTCAAGACTTAGCATCTCAAATGACAATAGATCAGATGGCAGGTCTGATGCTATATAGTGCTCACCAAATGTTGCCCACGCCTTCCGTAGGTTTTGGAGCAGGTACGTATAATGGAAAAACCTATGAGGAGAGTGGTGCAGAAGCTTGGGATTTGAGTGATCAGCAGCAGAAATTTTTAGAAGAAGATAATCTTCGTCATATTTTATTGATGGGAATAGAAAACACAGCTATTGCAGCTCGTTGGAATAATAAAATGCAAGCCTTTGTAGAGGGTTTGGGCTTAGGTATTCCAGGAAATTCGAGCTCAGATCCGAGACATTCTGTGACTACTAAAGCTGAGTTTAATGCAGGAGGAGGCATCATCTCTGAATGGCCTAGAGAAATTGGCTTGGCGGCAACATTTGATCCACTTATAGTAAAGGAGTTTGGAGAAATAGCAGCAGCAGAATATCGAGCTTTAGGGATTACAACAGCCCTTTCTCCTCAAGTAGATCTAGCGACTGAGCCTCGTTGGTTTCGTCTAGGAATGACGTTTGGTGAAGACACTAAACTCGTAACTGATATGGGAAGAGCATATATAGATGGTTTTCAGACATCGGAAGGAGAGGACGAAATCGAAAATGGCTGGGGTTATCAAAGTGTTAATGCTATGGTAAAACATTGGCCAAGTGGAGGACCTGAAGAAGGTGGGCGTGACGGACATTGGGCATACGGAAAATTTGCTGTATATCCAGGGAGAAATTTCGAGGAGCATCTAAAACCTTTTACCCAAGGAGCTTTTAAACTTGA
>JASLEN010000460.1 GCA_030151105.1 Dysgonomonas sp. | reverse complement strand
CTTTTTGTGGCAACAATATTTTATGCAACCATCTATCTCCTTTTCGAAATTGATTTGCGAGAAGATACCTTTGATTACGAATCCTATCCTCGTGCCTATTTCCTTGTGCATCTGCTGTCTCTGCCTGCCATTGCGAGCATTATGTACACATTAATAAAAAATATACGTCTCCGTGTTGGCAACTCTATTATGGCTCTAAGTTGGGCGTTGGTAATTATCTCCACCATCATTCTTAGTGTAGAGTTGGATAGCCTTGTGGTGATGATTGTGGGCAATGCCGATAACTATTATTCACTATTGGCTGATGTTCATACATTTGGATATCCTATTCTTTGGGGATTGACTGCCTTGGTGTTGATGCTTTGGGGATTGAAGCGAAAAGAAGTCGTTTTGAGAAAAATATCTCTTGTCTCGTTTGGGCTCATTGTGCTTAAATTCTATGCATATGATGTTTGGCAAATGTCTCAAGTAGGTAAGATTGCGTCCTTTATTATTCTCGGAATTCTTCTCCTTACAGTCTCTTTTATGCAACAAAAGCTAAAAACTTTAGTCAAAAAAGATGAGGAGAACGAGGTCTCAGAAAACGAAGAAATTAAATAATTAGAAGAAAACGTTACATAAAATATGAAAAAGTATTTACTAATATTCTCATTACTACTATTTAGTATATCCACTTTTGCTCAAAAGATTTGGACAGCTGATTTAGATGCAGCTCCAGAAAGTGGATATTACAATATTGAACTAGATCAGCGATTGATTGGAGGAGCGAATGCTTCATTTTCTGATCTACGTATCCTGAATGCAGATAAAACAGAAGTCCCTTATTTTGAGCGTCCTATGATGCCGATCAAAGAGGTTAGTAGTTTCGAAAGCTATACCTTGAAAGAAAATGTGGCAAAGGATAGTCTCAATATCATTGTTGTAGATAATGCAAAAAAGGAAAATATTGAACGTTTCTACCTTCTGATTAGCAATGCCGATGTCAGTATTGATATCAGTATCAGAGGAACTAACGACTTGAAACAATGGTATATCGTGAAGCAAAGATCAGCTATTTCAAACTACCGAAACAGCAAGGAAAAAGATGCCATGTTGATTGCAGATTTCCCCAAAGGAGATTATAAATATTATGAACTTACACTTCAAAATAATCAGAAAAGTCCGCTTGAAATCAAGAAGGTAGGGCGAATGAACAGCTCTAGCATCTATGGACAAATGGAAGAAATATCTTTTGGACGCCATTTGCAAAAAGAGGATAAAAATGGGAAGACTGTTATCTCTTTTCCAGATTTAAAGGATACCTACAGAATGAGCAAAATGGAGGTGATGCTCAAAACGGCGATGCACTATTATCGTGATGCAAAATTGACCGATAGCTTGCATCATCAGCAAGACTATTTTGCCCTTTCATCCAAAGGAGATAATACTTATTTCTTTAATAACTATAAGCTGCAAAATAGCACCAGCATTGAGTTGGACAATAAGAATAATCCTCCGCTGACGATTGATGCTATTCGTATTTTTGGACTCAAGAGGTATCTATGTGCCTATTTAGAAAAAGGTCAAAAATATACTATCCAAATTGATGGCGAAAAGTACAAGCATCCGAACTATGATATTCAACATTTTCAGGATGATATTGCTATTGATTTGCCAATTATCAAAACGCAAAATCTTGTAAAAAGTGATCAGCCTACACCTCAACCACGAGCACAAATGTGGATCGAAAATCCTTTAGTGCTTTGGACTATCATCATTGGACTAGGGCTATTCTTAACACTTATCTGTGTGAAGATGGTACGAAAAATGAAAGAAGAGGAGAAATAACATTTTAGTGCTTGTGATGCAGTAAAGTTTATATATCTTGTCATAAATTTTGTAGATATAATTATGGATAATATAGAGAAACAAGATATAGAAAACCGAGACGATGTAGTGCTTTTGGTCAATAAATTTTATCAGCGAGTCCGTCAAGATAAGCTGATAGGTCCTATCTTTAATGAAACCATTGGCAAGCATTGGGCTGAGCATCTCGAGAAACTATATGATTTTTGGGAATCTCGTCTTTTTGATGTTGATGTGTATGAGGGCAGACCATTGTTCAAGCATATTCCATTGCCTATCGGGGCAGCACATTTCGATCGTTGGTTAAAGCTTTGGAACGAGACCATTGATGATTATTTTGACGGAGATAGAGCAGATGAAGCACGTAGAAGAGCCGATAGTGTAGCTCAGTTTTTTCAAGAAAAACTGGCTGAAATTCGACTGAGAAATAATGATCAGAGGCATTGAGCTTATAACATATAAATAAAGGGGAGTCTTTTTCGAGATTCCCCTTTATTATTAATAAGATAACCATTCTTTTTTAAAGCAATACTTGATCGATATGAGCAGTGTATGCTGCTCTGATTTGATCTATAGTCTCTGTTTTTGTTTCCTTAGAAATATCGTAGAAATGATAACTCTTTACTTTACTTAATCCTATAAACTCATTCATTTTGTGCACTCCAAGAAAGACATCATCTACACTTTTTGTTTCAAAAAACTCACCATCTACCGTAAATGCCTCAAGCGGTGCATTCCAAGTGGTGGTAAGCATATATTTTTTTCCTTGTAGCAATCCACCTCTTCCATAATTGAGCTTGGGATTGGTAGCTCTACTTCTACCATCATTTTTGTAAATTCCATTTCCATGTCCTCCTTCAAAAACGTGGTCGATATACTCTTTAAACTTATAGGGCAAATGGAACCACCAAACTGGTGTATGATAGATAATTAGATCAGCCCATACATATTTATCGACCTCATCCTTAACGGAATAAGGCTTATCGATATGTGTAACCTTTACCTCGTAGCCTTTGCCCTTGAAATACTCTTCAGACCATGATGCTAGCATGGTATTGAAATCACCGCCCTCACCATCAAAGGTTTGAGCCCCATTAATTATAAATATATTTTTCATTCTTT
>JASLEN010000097.1 GCA_030151105.1 Dysgonomonas sp. | reverse complement strand
GTGCCAGCGATGAATGCGAGTAAGAAAATTAGCTTTTTCATATCTGTAATAGTTTTATTGTTTTGTTTCTGATGCAAAGATTCTAAGAATTGTAGACAAACTAGGTTATCACTTCCTTATGAAGTCTTATCTAGTCTTAACGGATGGCAAATTGTGTTTTATTTCTTCTTACATTTGTTGCAGAAAAAATCATGTAATTGTATGAAATCCAATTTCAAATATATCATAGTAGCCATCATTGGCTCGTTGACTATTGTGCTTCTTGTGCAGATTTTCTGGCTGAGAGGACTATATAATAGTATTGAGAGCGAAGCTCAAAAAATGATTGTGGAATGTATCGATATTGCCAACTCACATGAGTTAGAGTTTAGAATGGATAGTATCGAAAGTTCTCCTAAAGAAAACAAGCATTCGGGAGAAATCATTATTAACCAATCGTTTGGAGATGATAAAGTAGAGTCTGATACGTTAAAGACTAATAAGGTGATAAAAAGCTCCAAAATAGTTCAAAAAGGCGATACAATAGAAAATAGTAAAGAAGAGCTAGTAGATGAAAAATTTAGTCTTGCACAGCTAGAGAGATTGGGCATACTGATTCGAGAAACTTTGCATCAAACCATAGACCCAATCGCTCCTATCCAATTAGATACTCTTCATGCAGCCCTTCTTACTGCTTTGGAAACAAAGAAGATAGAAACTGAAGTCTATAAAATAGAATCTGTCAATTTAGCAAAAGATAGTGTGATGCAGCTTTGGGAGAGTAGGCTAGATGAGCCTTCGGCATACATTGTGGAGTATATATATGATAATCAAAGCAAATCAGCCTTTAGAATCTATTTAGAACCTTTGACAAAAACAATCTTGGGACAAATGCTCGGCATATTGGCTAGTACAGCTCTCATTATCTTGATATTGGCATTTGCCTTTTGGTATCTGATTCGAATTATTTTTCAGCAAAAAACATTGGAAGAAATGAAAGATGATTTCACGAACAATATGACGCACGAACTGAAAACACCCATAGCTGTAGCCTATTCAGCTACAGATGCTTTGCTCAATTTTGGACAAGGGGAGAACAAAGAAAGACGAGAAAAGTATTTGACAATCAACAAAGAACAACTCGAAAATCTGAGTAGCCTTGTAGAGCAAATCTTGTCTATGAGTATGGAAAGACGATTGAAGCTGGTGATGAAAAAAGAGTACGTAAATCTGCGTGAGCTTATCGAAAACTTGGTAGAGCAACACAGAATGAAAACAAAGCGTGAACTAACAGTCTCTCTGAATATTAATCCCTATGATTTGGAGGTATATGCAGACAAAACGCATTTGCACAATGTGATTAGTAACTTGATAGACAATGCTATAAAATACTCTAAGGATGAGGTGACTATAGCTATTGAGGCTTATGTAGAGGGAAAATATAACGTTCTGAAAATAAAAGATTGTGGAATAGGAATAGCTTCGGATAAGCAGAAGTTTTTATTCGAAAAGTTCTACCGAGTTCCTCAAGGCAACAAGCATAATGCCAAAGGATATGGAATAGGATTGTTCTATGTCAAAACTATCGTTGATAAGCATGGAGGCAGCATCAGCGTAGAAAGTGCAGTAGGCAAAGGCTCAGAATTTACACTAAAAATACCTGTAGAACAATGAAGAAGATAAAAGTGCTATTGGTGGAGGATGAGCAAACCCTTGCCATGATTGTCAAAGATACGTTGACGGATGAGGGATTTGAAATCGCTACTGCCGAAAACGGGGTGGAGGGGCTTAAGCTCTTTGCGGAAATGAAACCCGATGTGTTGGTGGCAGATGTGATGATGCCCGAATTGGATGGTTTTGAGATGGTGAATAAGATTCGTCAGGCAGATAAGTCAACTCCAATTCTCTTTCTTACAGCTCGTTCGGCTATCAAAGATGTGGTGGAGGGCTTTGAGTTGGGGGCAAATGATTATCTGAAAAAACCTTTCAATATGCAAGAGCTGATAGTGAGAATCAAAGCTTTGGTGGGTAGAGTACAGATGAATCAAGAGAAAGTGAATGAAACCGAATTTTCGATTGGGGATTACTTATTCAATTCAACTACTCAGATTCTAAGTTTTGCAGGAAGTAGCGAGGAGCTTTCGCACAGAGAATCAGAGCTTTTGAAGTTGTTGTGCATCAATAAAAATAGTGTAGTAGAAACTCAAAGTATTTTGCTCAAACTGTGGGGGGATGATAGCTTCTTCAATACCAAGAGTCTGCACGTTTTCATTACCAAACTGAGACATAAACTAGATAAAGATGAAAATATTAAAATAGTGAATGTGCGAGCTATTGGATACAAACTGGTGTGTTAGTTGATGTTTAATGAATTAGTATATAGGTTTTTATAAGAGAGATGTCAGTGATGAAGTCTCTCTTTTTTATTGAAGTAATTTAAAATGATCTTTGCTCATAATTTTTTTAAATAAGAGATGAACTATAAGGAAGTTTCTATTGTTATAAAATAAAGCTATTTCAAAGAGTTGGAATATCAGGAATTTATACCAATTATAACGTTTAACACTTTAGTTATGTTTATACTAAAATATTATATATCTATTTTATTTCTTATTTTATTTTCATTTTCGGTGAAAGCCCAAGTAACGATAGGCTCGACTATTAGTCCTCCAATAGGTGTTCTGTTAAATCTGCAGGAGCATGAGGCAGATGAACAAAATGTGACTGCAAGTCGTGGTATATTATTGCCTCGTGTAGAGCTTACATCAAGTAATTCATTAACTGATATTGTGGGTGCAAATTTGGTTGATGCTGAGGAATATACTGGTTTGACTGTTTTTAACATTAGTTCAAAGAGTGTTGAATGTCAGACAATGCCCTTTGGTCTCTATGTTTGGGATGGCACTCTATGGGTTAGTATAGATGCGAGTGGAAAGAAACGTACAGAGAGAATAGGCTCGGCAAAGGAAGATCATGCTGCATTGGTTAAGATATTGGAGAATAATCCTCAAAATACTTTAGACTGGGTAGTGAGTACAGATGCTGAGGGCAACCAGACCGTAAGTGGTTCGGAACTTAAATTTGATGAAATATGTGGAGAGCAAAGGCTTGTTGAGCTAATTGCTGTGTCATCAAATATAAGTTGGCTTGATGTTACGGATTTGACTCAATTAACGAAGTTACTTGTGTCTGCTAATCAGTTAACCTCGTTGGATGTGTCTAAGAATCTTCGTTTAGAATATCTTTCTGCATCAGAGAATCAGCTGACAAGCCTCGATGTTACGAAAAATTCAAAACTCGAAATTTTAAATTACTACTCCAATCAAGTTCATCAAGTGGACTTGTCAAAAAATCCTGAATTGAATCATTTAGATTGTCATAGTAATGGTGTTACCGCTTTGGATGTTTCTGCTAATCCAAAACTGATGTTTTTATATGCTGCGGAGAACGAATTGAGAACATTGGATCTGTCTAATAATTCGGAACTGATAGAGCTGAATCTTTTTAACAATCAGTTGATTGCTTTAGATGTTTCTGCAAATACAAATTTGAC
>JASLEN010000015.1 GCA_030151105.1 Dysgonomonas sp. | reverse complement strand
TAGGTTTTATTGCCAATAACTTATATATACTTGGTAGCGTGATGCTACTATTTGGCGTATTTTGGAATATGACGGATATTTCACTCAACACGCAAGCTATTGAGGTAGAGCGTGTATATGGCCGTCCTATTATTGCCACTTTTCATGCAAGTTGGAGTTTAGCTGCTTGTGTGGGGGCGTTGATTGGTTATGGTATGATCAATTTGGCCATTGAACCTCGTGTTCATTTTGTAATGATTACAGCATTGGCAGTTTTGATGATTTTGATCAATCACAAATACTTGCCCGAAGCGAAAATTGAGAAAGAAGTGAAAAATGTAAAAGCAGATAGTGGTATTGTTGCTGCTATCAAAAACTTCAAAATGCCAGAAATGCTCTTAATTCAACTAGGACTTATTTGGCTATTGGCTCTCATTGTAGAGAATACAATGTTTGAGTGGAGTGATTTATACTTCCAATCTGTAATTAAAGCACCAGAGTCTATGCAAGTTGGGTTCTTGGTCTTTATGGTTATGATGTTTGTTGGGCGTATGATTACTAGCTTCTTATATACTATCTGGTCGAAATCGACAGTGTTGAATGTGGCTGGATTACTGATCTTTGTCGGATTCCTTACTTCATCTATGTTCATTCACATGGCAGATGATTTAGTGCTTAAGGTTGTAATCAACTCTACTGGATTCATGCTCATAGGATTAGGTATATCATGCGTAGTGCCAACACTTTATAGTATTGTTGCCGAAAAATCGACAACACCTCCTGGATTGGCATTGACCATAATGTCCACTATTAGCTTTGCTGGACCTTTAGTTGCTCCATTAATGGTTGGAGCCATATCTCATAAATTCGGTCTAGAATGGGCTTATTTAGCCGTAGGATTAGTTGGACTCTGTATTGTTGCAATTGCGATGTTTGGCAAGACTCTAAGGAAATAATTAACCCTTATTTGCAGAGTTGAAGAAACTCATTCATCAATTCAGGATTAGCCCCTAAATCTTTAGCTTTCGTAAATTCTATTTTGGCTGCTGCCTTGTCAAATTGAGCAAGGCGAAGCTGGCCTTTCAATACATAAATAGACACATCGTCATAACCATATTCTATAGCTTTGTCCAGATCATCGCTCATGCTACGCAACTTTTTCAAATAGAGATAACATTCTGCTCTGTTTGCATATAGATCTCCATTCTTTTTGTCTTCGTATATTAGTTCAGTATATAATTCTTCGGCTTCTTTCCAATCACCTTTTCGTTTGAGTATCATGGCTATGCCAGCTTGTGCTTTTTTATCTTTATTATCTAGCGAGAGGATGTGCTTAAAGTCACCTTCAGCTGCATCTAGATCTCGAAGCGATGTATGTAGCAATCCTCTTTCGTATAGTGCCGCTTTGTCTTCTGGATTATGTAGTAGAACAGTATTATAGTCTTTTAATGCCTCCTCAAACTTATCCATATCACAATATAAAAGAGCTCTACTCATCAAAATGTGAGAGAGGGTAGGGTATTTCTGTGCAACCACGTTGTATGAAATAAGAGCCTCCTCAAATTTGCCTAAATAGCGTTGCATTGTCCCCAGGTTCATTAACAACATCACATTACTAGGATTAGCTGGTTCTTTGCGTAATGCAGCTTTATAAGATTGTTCTGCTGCTGCAAAATCCTTCTTTTCGGTATAATCCAACGCATCTTTCACATAGCCTTCATAATCTTTTTGGGCAAAGAGAGTATAAGATGAAGTTAAGATGAGTATAAGGGTAATATAAAGTATTTTCATAATTGGTTCAATCTGAATTTGAGTATCCACAAAGCTACAGTATTTATGAATAGAAAATTATTTATTAAGATTAAAAAGGATTAATTTTCGTTCCTTCAAAAGTAGTCTTAACTTTAATTTTTGATACAAATTACATTGAACCAATTATGAGAAATTTATTTACTTTTTTACTATTCCTTAGCCCGTTCTTAATTTCTTCACAAAACAGAGATATAAAACAAACTCTATCAGAGTCTAAAATCAATGAAGTTTATACCATTGAAGGTAACGATATCGCTATCCATACTTCATTGAAAAACGTGGAGGGAACAAAAGGTGAGTTATTCTCAATGCTGAAAAGATATTTTGAGAAAGCTTATAGTGACCCAAATTCTGAATTGAAGATAGATGATAAAAAGAATGGGATATTAGAACTGGAGAGTGTCTATTTCAACTTTTTTGAATATACTGTTGATTCTATTCTTCCTGTAAAGTTTCATGTGTTTTATACATTAAGAATAGAGGTTGAAAACAACGATTTACAAATATCTTGCTCTGCTAACAATTGGCTTGGAGAGTGGAGCACTATTGGTAATGGCTATAAAGTAGAGAGATACCCAATATTAGAGTGTATTCCTTTAGGAGAGAAAATGTTTTTTGAGAATGCAGATAAAACGGCTGAAGCTTTTTGTGCACTTATAACTAAAATGCAACAAGTTATCAATGATGTAGATGATGCTTTGAAAGAATAGGTGTTTATTTTATGTTTGCAAATTCTAATAAGTAATTTTTTATTTTGAAAACTAAAAAAGGATGCAATGTTAAAAGTTGCATCCTTTTTCTATTCAGTAATTTCTTAATCAATCCTTCTTTTCTACCAAAGCAATACCTAACTCATCCAATTGTTCTTGTGCCAATCGAGCTGGAGCATCTATCATCACATCATGCCCTGAGTTGTTTTTAGGGAATGCAATCACATCTCTAATACCATCTAGTCCTGCAAAAATAGAAGTCAAACGGTCTAACCCAAATGCAATACCAGCATGAGGAGGTGCTCCAAATTTGAAGGCATTCATCAAGAATCCAAATTGATCTTGAGCCTGCTCATCTGAGAATCCAAGAACTTCAAACATTTTCTTTTGCAAACCATTATCGTGGATACGAACCGATCCTCCACCAACTTCCCAACCATTAATAACGAGGTCGTAAGCATTAGCTTTCACTTCACCTGGTGCAACATCTAGTTTCGAAATATCTTCTTTCTTAGGACTTGTAAATGGATGATGTTTTGCAAAATATCTATCTAATTCTTCATCATGTTCCAATAATGGGAAATCTACAACCCACAAGCAGTTAAACTTGTTTTTATCCACTAATCCCATTTGTCTAGCTACTTCCAAGCGAAGTTCGCCAAGTTGCGTTCTCGCTTTGTCTGTTGAACCGCAAATAACAAGAATAAGGTCTCCAGGTTCGGCTCCAGTGCGATCAGCCCATTTCTTTAAATCTTCTTCTGTGTAGAATTTATCTACCGAAGATTTTAATGAACCATCTTCTTCGTAGCGGCAGTAGATCATGCCTTTAGCTCCAACTTGAGGACGTTGAACATATTTTGTCAAATTGTCCAATTCTTTGCGAGTAAATTTAGCAGCACCTTTCACACAGATGGCTCCTACATACTCTACACTATCAAATACTACGAAGTCTTTGCCCTCAGTCAAGTCTTTGATTTCAACAAATTGCATATCAAAGCGAGTGTCTGGTTTGTCAGAACCATATAGACGCATTGCATCATCGTACGTCATACGAGGGAATGTAGGCAAGTCAAGCCCTCTCATTGTTTTGAAAAGGTGTTTCGTCAATCCTTCAAACATTTCCATCACATCCTCTTGATCTACAAAAGACATTTCGCAGTCTATTTGAGTAAATTCAGGTTGACGGTCAGCACGCAAATCCTCATCACGGAAACATTTTACAATCTGAAAGTATCTATCAAATCCAGAAACCATCAACAATTGCTTAAACAACTGAGGCGATTGTGGAAGTGCATAAAACTCACCCTGATTCATGCGAGATGGCACTACAAAGTCTCGTGCTCCTTCTGGTGTAGAACCTATCAATACTGGAGTTTCCACTTCTATAAATTTACGTTCGTCAAGATAGCGACGAGTTTCGAAAGCTATTTTATGACGAAGTACAAAGTTTTCTCTAATGTTATTTCGACGAAGGTCTAGGTAACGATATTTCATGCGAACATCATCACCTCCGTCAGTTTTTTCTTCAATAGTAAAAGGAGGTGTTTCTGATTTATTCAAAATAACCAACTCTTCTACTATGATTTCAATATCACCAGTAGGGATATTTTTATTCTTACTATAACGCTCTTGGACCTTACCCGTTACTTGGAGTACGAACTCACGTCCTAGTTTGTTTGATTGCTCGTACAAATCATTGTTTACATCTTTGCTAAAAGCTAATTGAGTAATTCCATAACGATCTCGTAGGTCAACGAAAGTCATTCCGCCTCCCATTTCTCGCACTGTTTGCACCCATCCTGCAAGTGTCACTTTTTTATCTACATCAGCTATATTTAGCTCACCACATGTATGATTTCTGTACATTTCTAATATATTTTTTAAGTGTTTGTTTTCGTGTTACAAAAATATAGATTTTATTTGATTTTAGTACCTTTGTATCCCGTCTAATTATAGAATCTCTAAAACCTCGATAGAATATGAGTGCTTTTGTTATTATAGCCATTGTATTGCGTGTGTTCGTTAATCCATTAGCCAATGTTTTTCAGAAGCAATTGACTCAGCAAAAGATTTCTCCTTTTTATATCAATTTTGCTTCCTATTTCTTACTTTCTGCCATTTGCTTCTTCTTGATTCCCTATATAGATTTCAGTGTGTTGTCGTATGAGTTTATGTTTTATGCATTCACAGCTGGTCTTCTAGGAGCTCTCGGAAATGGTTTGTTGATCAAGGCTTTCGAGAAGGGAGATTTGTCTGTTCTAGGACCTATCAATTCTTACAAATCAGTAATAGGTCTCATCTTTGGAATCATTATTTTAGGTGAAATCCCAGGTTGGTGGGGTTTAGCAGGTATTGTCCTCATCATACTAGGTAGCTATTTCGTTTTAGATACTACTGAAGAACGCTTTTCATGGAAAATATTAAAAAATAGAGAAGTGCAGTATCGTTTGGGAGCAATGGTGATAGCTGCAATAGAAGCCATCTTTATCAAAAAGACAATTCTCTTATCCTCAGTCTTGTTTTCTTTTGCTACTTGGTGTTGGTTTGGAGCACTATTTGCATTTTTGATAGTCAAGGTGCTTAAGATTAACACAAACGATGAAGTTGCGAAAATAGACATGCACTCTGGAATGAAGTTCGCCGCTCTAGTCCTTTGTATTGG
>JASLEN010000467.1 GCA_030151105.1 Dysgonomonas sp. | reverse complement strand
TGGGGCTGATTGGTGATTACGTATAGATTGTCGTAGTCTTCAAAATTGGTATTGTATATTCCCGAAATAATAAATTTGCGAACTTGTATTTTTTCTTGCAAAAAGTAGGCTAGAAAGTCATCACCAAGCTTAAGTTTTAGTTTGTTAGCAACTACACTAGATAAGAGTACATAGTTGCCTATGGTATCGTTTGGTGTAAAGATTTTGCCTTCAACTAGATTTTGTTCAAAGAATGTCCAATCATAATCCTCTGCTACTCCTTTGAAAATCACCCCTTGAAAATCATCATCCGTCTTTATAATTCCCTCTCTATTGGTATAGCGTTCAACGTGTTTCACGCCTTCAATATTTTTGACTGCATCCACCAAACTATCATTCGCAAAAATTGGAAAAGTCTGATAAGAGGTATTGTTGTCGTAGTTCTCAATCTGAATGTGCGATCCAAAGCCAACCACCTTGCCACGCACTTCTTTTTTGAAACCCACCACTATCGAAACCGAAAGAATCATAGCCACCAAACCAATTGCTACCCCTGCTATGGCAATTTTGATGGCAGGTGTAGAAACTTGTTTTTTGCCATCTTTTTTGGCAAAATGAATGCGTTTGGCTATAAATAATTCTAAGTTCAATTTCTATCTAATTCTAATTCGTATACTAATTATTCGTTAAAAGAACGAGCCTTGTTGCAATCCTCTTTCTCTTCCTAAGTGCTGGTATGCCAGTAGAGTAGCTTCCCTACCTCTTGGAGTTCGTTTCAAAAATCCTTCTTTTATCAAAAACGGCTCGTAAACCTCTTCCACCGTGCCAGAGTCTTCGCCAATGGCTGTAGCAATGGTAGTTATACCCACGGGGCCTCCTTGGAATTTGTCAATAATAGTTGCTAATATTTTATTGTCTATTTCGTCTAATCCAAATTTATCAATATTCAGAGCTTCAAGTGAATAGGTGGCTATTGCTTTGTCTATTTCTCCACTGCCTTTCACTTGTGCAAAATCTCTAACTCTACGCAGCAAAGCATTGGCAATACGTGGCGTTCCACGACTTCTGGAAGCTATTTCGCCAGCTGCTTCCTTTACACAAGGCACTCCCAAAATGCTTGACGAGCGGAGTATAATACCTGTCAAAGTCTCCATGTCATAATACTCTAAGTGCATATTGATGCCAAATCTTGCACGTAAGGGGCTAGTCAATAGACCACTACGAGTTGTTGCACCCACTAGTGTAAAAGGTTCTAGTTCAATTTGAACCGATCTGGCCGAAGGACCTTTGTCTATCATAATATCTATACGATAGTCCTCCATTGCACTATATAGATACTCTTCTACGATAGGTGATAAACGGTGGATTTCGTCGATGAAAAGGACGTCATTGGCTTCTAGTGAAGTCAATAATCCTGCTAAATCACCAGGCTTGTCCAATACAGGACCCGAAGTGATTTTAAAACCGACGTTCAACTCGTTAGCTATAATATTAGATAGCGTTGTTTTCCCCAATCCTGGAGGGCCATGCAAGAGCGTATGGTCTAGCGACTCGCCTCGCATTTTTGCAGCTTGCACAAAAACTTTCAGATTCTCTACAGCCTTGTCTTGTCCACTAAAATCGCCGAACGACAACGGACGCAAAGCCACCTCAAAGTCTCGCTCTGTGTCGCTTATCCTATCTCTATGTATTTCAAAATTCTCTTCCATAACTTGATAGCGCAAAGGTATAGAATTTTTTTGTCTTTCAATTTCTTATCTTCACATTATACTCATCTTATACGAGTCATATATTTTATTTGTTTAAACTTTTTTGTAGCAAATCCTATTTCTTTTACGTCTTTTATGTATTATGATGTACCAATTTCTAACACTCCGCTTAAGTTCTATTTTCATTTTGCTATTGTTCTCTTTGGGGCTGTCTGCTCAGTTGGATACAATAGTGATTCGTGCCGATGACTATAAATTCAATAGTTATCACTCAAATAAAACGCAGTATTCTTTCCATTTAAAGTCCAATCCAGACTCAGTGCTCAATGGGAATTTTAAACTGTTGAGATCGAATAGTTGGGTTGAGGAATTTTCTCTCAAGAATAACAAGGTGGATGGAGTGAATTATGTTTATTATGCAGGGGTACAAACCAAAGAGCGCAACTATAAGGATGGGTGGTTACATGGTAAGTCGTATATATATCACGATGCAAAGGATGAAGATGGAAGACGAAAAAGAGGTTCTATCTATCAAGAAGATACCTATCGAGAAGGATTACAGGTTGATACGGCTTTTGTGTTTGATAGAAATAAGTGGCTTACAAGTTACACTTATTTCAATGATGAAGGAAATGAAGATGGTCTTCATGCTCGTTTTTACGATAGCCTAAAGATTCAATTGTCAGGATGTTATGATGATGGAAAGCAAATAGGAGAGTGGCGTTACATGCGAAAGGATGGAAGTTTACAAAATCTTACTTTTTTTGAACCAAAAAGCAATCGGAGAAATATCTACATTTATCATCCCAATGGGAATATTCACTACGAGAAGCATTTTGATGAAGATGTTTATGTCGGAAAGCACGAATGTGTCGATGAATTCGGTCGAGTAGTCTATTCGCAATATTATGAAAATGGATTTGAACGAGGAAAACAGGTTAAATACCGATATAATTTGACCGAAAAATACATTATTAATAATAAAGGGCAATTCGACGGTGAATACGAACAAATTGATAATCGTTCGGGAAAGGTGCGTCTGAAAGGGCGCTTTAGAAAAGGGGTGAAGATTGGCAAATGGATTATAAATCTATTAGATGTTGGTGAAGTTAAAGAAGTTGAATTTGTGAATGGCAAAAATAAGCTCTTTGAGGTAGTTGTTGATGATCAAATTGAAGCTAATAATAGAGAAATATTTACGATGCATGCGGATTATTTTGTCCCTTTGAATAATGCAAAGCCTAACGAAAAACAGAAAAGAGAAGAGCCTAAGCTTTTTCTTTTTTCTGAATAAAACGATATATCAACAATAAAATATTTTACAAAATGAATCAGGTGTATTTCAGGAGTTTACTAGCCTTTTGGGCTATTTTGGTGTTCGTGTCATGTGGAGGGAGTAAAAAATCAGAGAAGGAAATTAATCAGGATGATATTCTCAAAGCTAATCAGATAATTATCTACACTAATAAAGTGATTGAGGAGTCAAATCATATTCATCGCTGGTCTGAAGGCAATGAGAGAAATGTCATGAAGTTGGCTGAATTGGCGAGTAAGCCTAGTCTGATGAAGGATCCGTTTAATGTCACTTTCTTTTTGTCAAATTCGCTGTTCAGCTATATTGATCTTAGAAGTAATAACA
>JASLEN010000446.1 GCA_030151105.1 Dysgonomonas sp. | reverse complement strand
ATTTTTGTTCCAGTCATGCTTGTGGCAATTGCATTGATTGCTAGTTCATACAAAGGGTCATCTCTAGAGGGATCAATCATTCTGTTTGTGGTAATCTTTCTAATTGTGTTTGTTTTACTTTTAGCCACTATCATACCCTCTTTGGCAGTAGGAGTTAGAAGATTGCATGATACCAATAGAAGCGGGTGGTGGTTTTTGTTATGTCTTATACCTCTGGGTGGAGTAGTCGTTACTATTTTCATGATGCTAGATGGTGACGAGGGCTTTAACGATTATGGAGCAGATCCTAAAGAAGAAGAGCGCAATTATTATCGCAATCTCACTCAGCCAACAGCTAACTACAAGGATGAAACACCGAATACTTATACTCAAAACAGACTATTATGAATGAATTAATAAGTACTTTCAAAAATACATTGTTCAATAATTACGCTAACTTCTCTGGGCGTGCCGATCGAGTGGAGATGTGGGTTTTTGTTGCTGGTTTATATTTAGCCTTCTGTGTTGTCTATCTGTTGATGTACCCTTTTATAATGGTGGGTACTATCTTTGGTGCAGTAGCAAGCAGTGGAGGAGATAGTGTAATGCCTGCAATTGGTATTCTGCTAATGTATCTGATAATTGGTCTTATTTATTTATCAGTTTTGATTCCTCTATTAGGAGTATCTGTGCGTCGTTTGCATGATACAGGACGTAGTGGATGGTATGTGTTATTAGGGTTAATCCCATTCTTAGGAAGTATTCCTCTTATCGTATTATTGAGTATAGACGGAGATAGAGGTGAAAATATATATGGAGAAGATCCTAAAATAGAGAGATATAAAATAAAGTATTAAATCTTATATTTTATTTTGCTAATAAATGCGAGTTTAACGTGAAAATCGCATTTATTTAACATGTTGTAACCATTAAGGATTATTGTTGAAAAAACTTCTCAATAGTCCTTTTTTTGTATCTCAAAATTCTGTTATATTTGTCAATACTATAATGGTTTTTTATACACATTGGAGAAATTGCATAAAATAAAGATGGAAGAGATTAAGCGAAAAATTGAAGCTTTGAGACAAGAGCTAAATAATTATAATTATCAATACTATGTATTATCTAACTCCATAATTTCAGATTTCGAATTTGACAAAAAACTCAAAGAACTCACAGACCTAGAAGAAAAGAATCCACAATACTTTGATGTAAATTCACCTACTCAGCGAGTGGGAAGCGATATCAATAAGGCGTTCAATCAAGTTGTTCATAAATATCCAATGTTGTCTCTAGGGAATACCTACAATGAAGATGAAGTGAGAGAATTTTATGAACGTGTGCAAAAGGCCTTGAATACAGATTTTGAGATCGTTTGTGAATTGAAATACGATGGAACATCTATTTCGCTCACTTATGTGGATGGGCAACTCACGCAAGCCGTTACTCGTGGCGACGGGGTTCAAGGAGATGATGTGACTGCTAATGTACGTACTATCAGAAGCATTCCTTTGTCATTACATGGAAATGATTATCCAAAAGAATTTGAAATAAGAGGCGAGATATTAATGCCTTGGAAGGTATTTGATGAGCTAAATAAGCAACGTGCAGAGCAGGAAGAGCAACTATTAGCTAATCCTCGAAATGCAGCTTCTGGAACATTGAAACAACAAGATCCTAAAATAGTAGCATCAAGAAAATTAGATTCTTACCTCTATTATATGTTGGGTGAAGAACTCCCAACTGATGGGCATTTTGAAAACTTGGAGAAAGCACATCAATGGGGCTTCAAGACCTGTCCGCATACCATTAAATGTAAGACTCTAGAAGATGTGTTTGCATTTTTGAAGAAATGGGATGTGGAGCGTAATAATCTCCCTGTGGCTACAGATGGAATTGTATTGAAAGTGAATTCGTTGACTCAACAACGGAATTTAGGATTTACCTCCAAATTTCCACGATGGGCAATTGCATATAAGTTTCAAGCAGAACAAGCAGTAACCACTCTCGAAGAGGTTACTTATCAAGTGGGAAGAACTGGAGCAGTAACGCCTGTCGCTAATCTTGCAGCAGTGCAGTTATCAGGTACAACTGTTAGGCGTGCTTCGCTGTATAATGAAGATAATATAAATGCTCTCGACTTGCATATAGGAGACTATTGCTATGTGGAAAAAGGTGGCGAGATTATTCCTAAAATAACAGATGTAGATATAAGCAAACGTCCCACGAATGCCCCAAAAGTTGTTTTTGCTAAAACTTGCCCTGAGTGTGGAGGCGAATTAGTACGAGATGAGGGAGAGGCTATTTACTACTGTGTAAATGATACTACCTGTCCACCTCAAGTAAAAGGACGTATAGAGCATTTTATGACACGAAAGGCGATGAATGTGGCTGGAGGTGGTCCAGAAACGGTGGAGGCTCTATATTCTGCTGGTTTGATTAAAAATGTAGCAGACCTTTATAGTCTAACTCTTGAGAGTTTTGCAGGACTAGAGAGATGGGGCGAACGTAAGGCGAATAACTTCTTAGAGGGATTAGAGTTTTCTAAGCAGATACCTTTTCCACGAGTGCTTTATGCCTTAGGAATCCGTTTTGTAGGAGAAACAGTAGCGAAGAAGCTTGCCGCAGCTTTTATATCTATCGACCGCTTGAAAGAAGCAGACTTAGTAGCGTTGACAGAGGTGGATGAAATAGGTGAGCGAATAGCTCAAAGTGTAGTTCACTTTTTCTCAGAAGAGGAGAATCTGGAAATAATAGAACGCTTGCGTAGCGCAGGTGTACAGCTAGAACTTAGCGAAGACGTACTTTCTGAAAAAACAACTAAGTTAGAGTCGCTAGTTATCGTAATTAGTGGTACTTTTGAAAAGCATTCACGTGATGAATACAAAGCCATGATTGAACAAAATGGTGGGAAGAATAGTGGTTCTATCTCTAAAAAAACTAATTTTATACTAGCAGGAGATAATATGGGACCTTCTAAACTTCAACAAGCTGAAAAGCTAGGCGTGAAAATAATAAACGAGGACGAATTCCTCGAAATGATAAAATAGACCAACAATAACCTATCGAATATATAATATCAATTAATGTAAAAACATGGATGTAACAAAAGTGAGAGATAAATTTAAGTCTCTGTATGGATCAGAAGGTGTAGTTTATACTTCACCAGGACGAGTTAATTTAATCGGGGAACACACCGATTATAATGGAGGTTTTGTATTGCCAGGAGCGATTGACAAAGCTATGTATTGTGAAATAAAACCTAATGGAACTGATAAAGTGAGAGCGTATGCGCTTGACCTATCAGAATCGGCAGAGTTTGGATTAGGTGAAAATGATTTGCCTAAAGAATCTTGGGCAAAGTATATATACGGGGTTTGCCGAGAAATGATTAAAAGAGGTGCAACTGTAAAAGGATTTGATACTGTATTTGCAGGGGATGTTCCTTTGGGTGCAGGTATGTCATCATCAGCAGCACTCGAAAGCTGTTTTGGCTTTGCTATCAATGACCAATATAATTTAGGTTTTGATAGATTTGAGCTAGCTAAAATCGGGCAAGCTACCGAGCATAACTATGTAGGTGTCAAATGTGGTATTATGGATCAGTTTGCTTCTTGCTTTGGTAAAGAAGGTTCGTTGATTCGTTTGGATTGTAGATCGTTGGAATACGAATACATCCCATTTGATCCAAAAGGGTATAAACTAGTATTGCTAAATACGTGTGTAGAGCATGAATTGGCATCTTCAGCATATAACAAGCGTCGTGAATCGTGTGAGAGAGTGGCTGAAGCTATTCGCAAAAATCATCCAGAGGTAGAGCACTTGAGAGATGCTAACAAAGCTATGTTGACAGAAGTGGCAAATGTAGTTTCTGCAGAAGATTATATGCGTGCTGAGTTTGTAATCGAAGAAGTACAACGATTGCTAGATGCATGCGTAGCCTTAGAAAAAGGTGATTATGAGACAGTAGGTCGCAAGATGTACGAAACACATATTGGACTAAGTCGTAAGTATGAAGTAAGCTGCCCAGAACTAGACTTCTTGAACGATGTAGCTCGTCAATGTGGTGTTACAGGTTCACGTGTAATGGGTGGAGGCTTTGGAGGCTGTACAATTAATCTTGTAAAAGATGAATTGCATGATGAATTTATCAAAGTAGCTTCAGCAAAATATGAAAAAGAATTTAATATCAAGCTTAAAGTTTATGATGTTGTAATCAAGGACGGGGCTCGAAAATTATAAAAAAACTGATTTGAACGTGAATTTTACTCACATGAACAAACAAAATATTACTTTTGTGCAAGATATGCATCACATATCTCCTAAAATCCTTATAGCTTTGCAATATGTTTGATTTTATTAGGACACAAAAGGTGAGTTTCGCGTTTAAGAATAATAAACGTAGGCGCGCTTTCCGTAATCTTGAGACTATGGAAAGGGTGCTTATTTTGTTTCACCATACAGATTGGATGCAGATTCAACTTGTAGCGAATGATCTTGAGCGTATGGGCAAAAAGGTTATTTTGTGGACTACTGAAAGTACTGACAATAGTGCAGTTAATATTAGAATTCCGCTTTTGATGAGGGTTTTGTCGAATGATGATTTTTCCAAGATGGGAATCCTGAAGTCTAAAGTTCGAAAGGAATTTAAGGATTTGAAGTACGATACCCTTTTTGATTTTTGCAAAAAAGATGGAGATGGGGCAGAGTATATGTCATATCTTTTGGCGATGAACGATGCCCAGTTTTGCATCGGCAATAGAAAGCATGATAATAATGTTTTTGATTTTGTAATTGTACAGAAAGACGACAAGGGTGTTCTAGAAACATTTGGTCAAATGAAGTTTTATCTTCAGAATATAAAATAATAAGGGATAGGTAATGTGTCGATAGCATTTCTCTTTTTATCATTCCCCTAGAAAATACAAGTAAGAAATATAAACCACCAATTATGAATCTAAGTCAATGACTGACTTTGTAGTTGGGAACCAAAATATATAGTTCAGAGAACTTATGTCAAGAATAAATTTGAAAGGAATGGGAGTTGCTCTTATTACTCCCTTCAAGGAAGATGAGAGTGTAGATTATCTTGCTTTGTCAAGGCTCGTTGATTATCAGCTCCAAAATGGAACAGGTTACCTAGTTGTTTTGGGCACTACTGCCGAAACTCCAACGCTAACCTTGGAGGAGAAAGAAAAGATTATAGAGCTTGTTGTGACTCGTGTAAATAAACAAATTCCCATTGTATTGGGAGTAGGGGGTAATAACACGAAGTCAGTGGTTGATGAGCTGAAAACGAGAGATTTCACAGGTATAGATGCTATTCTTTCGGTTGTGCCATATTATAACAAACCTTCTCAAGAGGGAATCTATCAGCATTATAAAGCAATAGGTGAGGCTTCGCCTGTACCCGTAGTTGCTTACAATGTTCCAGGAAGAACTGGGGCTAATATGGAGGCAGATACGATTTTAAGAATTGCCAATGAAGTTCCTAATGTCATAGCAGTAAAGGAAGCTTCGGGCAACATGACACAGATGGATGAGATTATTAAGCGTAAACCAGCGCATTTCGAGGTGATTTCTGGTGACGATGGAGTTACCTTCCCTTTAATAACTTTGGGGGCTGTAGGAGTGATTTCTGTAATAGGAAATGCTTTCCCAAAAGAATTTAGTAGAATGACACGTTTGGCACTAGAAGGCGATTATCAAAGTGCTTTAACGATACATCATAGTTTTAATGAACTATTCAATTTGTTGTTTGTAGATGGAAATCCAGCAGGGGTAAAATGTATGCTAAACATGATGGGATATATTGATAATAAGCTTCGTTTACCACTAGTCCCTACACGTATTACTACTTATGAGCAAATCAGAAATGTATTAATCGACTTAAATATTAAATTGTAGTCATTTTATATAGTCTGATAATGAGAGTTTAATAAAATAAATCAAAAAAAGGCTATTGAAAGTTTGCGCAATAGATAAAGGTTCCTTACCTTTGCAACGCATTTAAGGAATGGCTCTGTAGCTCAACTGAATAGAGTACCTGACTACGGATCAGGAGGTTCCAGGTTTGAACCCTGGCAGGGTCACTTGAAAATCAAAGACTTACGTTAAATCGTAAGTCTTTTTTGTTTTTATGTACATGCAATTTGCATGCAAGTGTACACAATTTGTACATAGGTGTCATAAGTTGTTTTCCTTTATAAATGCACCAACTGTCAGTCTATGGACTCCCAATATTCTTCCAATTGCACTTTGTGATATATTTTTGCTTAACAAATTTCTTATTTCATCTTCCTTCCCTGTCAACTTCACTGTTTTGGATTTACTTCCCACTGGTCTTCCTAAAATAACACCTTCAGCTCGTTTTCTAGCTAAAGCTTCTTTAGTTCGCTGAGATATTAAGGTACGCTCGATTTCAGCAGATAGACCGAATGCAAAAGCCAAAACTTTAGAGTTTATATTGTTGCCTAGTTCGTAGTTTTCTTTTATAGTAAATACCATAATATCTTTTTCCATGCAGGTATGAAGAATACTCATTACTTGCATAAGATTCCTACCCAATCTAGAGAGCTCTGTAACTATCAAGATATCGCCTTTAATCATTCGGTCTAGCAGACCACCAAATTTCCTATCTGACAGTTTCTTTGTCGCACTAATAGTTTCTTCAATCCATTCGTCTATCGGATACTTTTTTAGCTTCGAAAAGTTCTCTATTTCAAATCTTTGATTCTCTGTTGTTTGCTTATCAGAACTTACTCGGATGTATCCATATATCATAATATCACTTTTTTAGGTTTAATTTATACTATTATTTTATATAAAAATAGTATAGATAATAAGTCTAAACAAATATTAATAGATGATAGTAGTCTATTTAGTACAATAATTCTACACAGTTTTTAGCGAGCGAATATTTGCATCAGCATAATGTAACTTCCTGTTTTGATGCTAGTGCAATCAACTCTTTTGTAATACTTTCGGAGATAGAGCGTAGTATTAAAGAAAAAATAGAGGCTGTAGGTACTCCTTTGAAGGATTGGGACATAAATATCTATCGAGGAATCCTTACTGGCTATAATGAGGCATTTATTATAGATGGCGGAACGAAAGACGAATTGATTGCTAAAGATTCAAAGAATGCAGAAATAATAAAACCATTGCTTCGAGGTAGAGACATCAAACGATATGGATATGAGTTCGCTGATAAATGGCTGATATGTACTGCACCCTCTCAAGGCATTGATATAGAAGAATATCCTGCCATAAAAGAGTATTTGCTAACATTTGGATATGATAGACTAAAACAAACAGGAGATAAAAATTCTCGTAAAAAGACTAATAATCAATGGTTTGAATTGCAAGACAGCATAGCTTATATGGACGATTTTTCTAAGCAGAAAATTGTATGGAAAAGAGTCGGTTCAATACTCCGTTTTGGCATTGACTTAAAAGGTTGTGTTACTTTAGATAGCACTTGTTTTGCTACAGGAAATCATTTGAAATATATCCTAGGCATATTAAATTCCAAACTTGCTCACTATATGTTACAAGATTCTCCAAGAACAGGAACAGGGGATCTACTTATAAGCGTTCAAGCTATTGAGCCAATTAGAGTTCCATTGCCAAGTGTAAATCAAAATAATACTATTTCGAGTATAGTTGACAAATTAATTGAAGATGAAGATAATATGGAATATTTGAAACAACTAAATCAGAGTGTTTATGACTTATACAAACTTGATAATAAGGATGTAAAGTTTATTGAATCTTTATAAACCCAATAGTGTTTTGCTCTTTTTCTGTCAAACCATATAAATTGAATATCGCTTCGTCAATATCTTGCTCCAAAACTTCAGAGTTCAATCCCATTTCTTTTAACTCTTTTATTTTTAGTATCATATCTTTAAAGAAATTATTTGCTATACAGTCAATTTGCATAACTGGTATCTTTTCTAAAAATATTTTTCGTAGTTCTCTACTTCCTCCTAACAATTCAGGGAAATCATCTATAAAACAAAATTTGAATAGACTTGAGTTAAAGAACGCAGTTAGATATTCGATATGTTCACCTGTTAAAATAAAACATTTGTTATTAGTTACAAAACACTCAGTGTCATAATTGAAATTGATAAATTTAGTTATCTCTGGGTAGATGATTTTCTGCTTAGAAAAATCGTCCATATAATTTGCTCCCCAACGCTGTAAAGCGTACCATTCATACCTTATGCCAGTTTCGGCTTTATTTCTATTGGAAAGTTGTTTCTTATATTGGAGAAGATGATTATAGATATCAGGATATTGTTTTTGAAATTCTTCTTCTGCTTCTTTAGATGCACCTGAAACTGTAGAATCTTTGTGAAGAGGAAAGTGCCAAGGAATATATAAGAGCCACAAATCAGCGAACTCATATCCATATCGTTTGATGTCTCTACCTCGAAGCAATGGTTTTATTATTTCTGCATTCTTTGAATCTTTAGCAATCAATTCGTCTTTCGTTCCGCCATCTATAATAAACGCCTCATTATAGCCAGTAAGGATTCCTCGATAGATATTTATGTCCCAATCCTTCAACGGAGTACCCACTGCCTCTATCTTCTTTTTTATGCTACGCTCTATTTCCGAAAGAATTACAAAAGAATTGATAGAGCCTTCGTCAAACGATGTTTCTATAGTATGGTGAAGCAAGTAATCGCTCAATTTAGTTATATCAGAATTGTATGCTTTATCTATTTGGCAACAAATAGTTTCTCCTTTATTATCAGCGTATTGATAACTCAAAATATTGACATCTACTGTAGCCTCATCAAAGACTTTTACACCTGCAAAATCAATCAATAGAGTAGGATTAGTTTGCTCCACAAAGAACTGACGCATACTTTTTCCATACCCAGCACGCATCCATTTGTTGGATGTTATATAAGATAAATGATAGTCGGGACGTAAAAGTCTTTTTCCCAACTCATAAAACAGACAATAAATATCGCCAGTGCGCTCATATACTTCAAAATCCATCTGTTGATAAGCATCTGCCATTTCTCCCATCGATTGGAGTTGTATGTATGGTGGATTACCAATAATAGCATCAAACCCAATAAATTTTCCATCGGTATCCAAGACTTCGGGAAATTCTAAACGCCACTCTAAAGCATTTTGGTAAATAATATTATTCCTTATTTCTTCAATTTGTGATGATATTTGTTGAATCTCTTTCTTTAGTTTTTCGATAGATTGCTTTTTTGCTTTGCTAACCTTTTCTTCAAATAAGTCTACTTGGTCTAGACTTTGTAGCTGCCCTCTTTTCTTGCTAAGCTTTACGATTAATGGGTCTTTGATTGCAATTTCAGTTTTCAACCCACTTTTTATATCGTTAATAAGTTTTTCTAAAGCTCTTTTTTCTTCTTTGGTATGAGCATTGCGATAACTATCTACTGCTTGTTGATAATCAGCAATAGAGTAGCCTAGTTTTTTCAAGGCTGGTTTCAAATCTTCATCTAAGTTGAAACGACTAATTAGTGAGTTGCCACATTTTATATTTATATCAATATTGGGGAGAGTCTCCAAGGTAGTATTGGACTTATAATAAGTGTGTTTTAGAAGTTCTATCCAAAGTCTGAGCTGACATATTTTCACCGAGTTGGGGTTGATATCGACTCCAAACAAACAATTTTCTATGATTGTTTGCTTCTCATGAAAAAGTGTTTCTTGCACACGCTGACTTTCATGTTTGTGCGGCTCATACTTGAATATTCCTGCTTCTCTATCACTTACTATAAGTTCATCATTCTCAACAGACAATCGATAGTCTTTGAGTAAACGTCCTTCTCTATCAACTAAAATACCTAACTCAGACTTCAAGTAAATCAATTCGTTGAGGCTAGAAACCAGAAAATGCCCTGAACCAACTGCTGGGTCACAGATTCGGATAGAGTTATAAATTTCATTTGCTTCTTTTAGGTCAGTTATCTTATTGTATAAATCGTTTGTTGTTTTGCACTCCCACCCTTTCGTATCATTAAACTTCTGTATTACAGTTCTTGTGATTGTATCTCTACACATAAACATAGTGATAAAACTAGGGGTAAAGAATGAACCATCTTTGTAACCATTTATTTTTTCAAATATCAATCCAAGCACAGATGCTGAGATAAGTGGTTTGTTTTCTTCTTGAATTTCTTCTGCACCTTCGCTGCTAAAATCATAAGCATCTAAGAACCTCAATAGATATTCTAAAGGCTTAATATCTGAATCTTTCTCTAGTGTTCTATTTTTTGTTTTTAAAATAGACTTAGAATGAAGATTAATACTAGAATTATCAGGTAGTACACTAATAACCAGCGTGTATGACTCTAATTCGGTAGGTTCAAATAAAGAACTATTGAGGTATGGGACATGAGAAAACTTATCTTTCAGGTTTCCATCTCTTCTGTCTTCCTCTTTTCTTGCTAGAATTTGGAAAAACAAACGATTCAGATCGTCGTAGCCTTGAAGCTTGTCTGTTGAAAGAAAAGAATATCTTTTGTCATTGTTGTTATATTTTATAATCTGTGCCTCTAATAGTTTTAAAAACAGCACTCTATTGATCCATGTTATAGATAGGTCTAAGGCAATGTTAAACAATCTCTCTTCACTTGTTTTGCCATATTGATTAACATTTGGTATTCTCGAAAAATCAATCATAGAATCCAATTCATTGATTGTATTTTCAATAATAGAACCATTGTCTCTATTGTCTTTTGCTTTACGAACTATAAATTTTTGAGATTTTTCTTTTACTTCCTCAAGTCCCATAATATGAAGAAGTTCAGCATAGAATTCTTTGTTTAATTGATTATAATCATTTGCAAATGAGAGTTTTAATAAATGTATAGGAGATAAAAATTTATATAATGCTATTAATCCTTTATCGTTGTCTTTATTCTTGTCTCTTAGTATTTTATCATACTTGCGGATGTCAAAGTGCGTATATACGATCTGTTGCTTTATCTCTTCAATGGCAGGAGTTGCAATTTCTTTGTAGAAAAAATCAGTACTTGTTCCTGATAGTTTACCTGCTTCAAATTCTTCAAACTTTTTTAACAGTTTCTTGTCCTGATAAAATAGTTTCTCAAACTCCTGA
>JASLEN010000445.1 GCA_030151105.1 Dysgonomonas sp. | reverse complement strand
TGCTCTGTGATAAAATAACTTTGCTGACTAGATAGAAGATGAATAGTGATGGTAAGATGTCGGTAGATGCAGTTGTAAGTGCATCTGCATTAGCCCCTAAGAAGATCAAAAAGAAGGTTAATACGACTAGTCCTCTTATTGGATATTTATTCTTAATGACATAAGAAAGAAGCCAACAAGAGTAAAAAGTGACAAATAGCATTTGGATGATGAAGATTGGTTCTCCAAATATCTTAGATGATGCAAATAATGAACTTATTAATAGGTAGTTTGAGTTGAATCCGATTCTGCTTTCAATATTTGCAATGCCAGGTATTGCCTTGTAATGTTCATACAAGCTAGTTGCTTGATATTGATAATTTACAGCATCAAAGATATAGTTAATCCATATAGCAATTGTTAGGCAAGATAAAATTGTAGTAGCAAATAGTATGAGTTGCCATTTTGGAAGTGATGTTACTTGTTTGATTCCTTTTAGACAAAGAGTTTTTAATCTTTTTTTTCGTGTTAGCCAATATAGAATCGAGAGTGTAGCATATCCAATGAGCATGATTTCATTGCTTGGCAACCAAATAGAAGAAACGCCTAGTGGGAATAAAATAAAACAAATCCCAAGAACAAGTGTATCAGTGAGGTCGTATTTTTCAGAGTTGCATGTGATGTAGTTATACAAAGAGATAAATATATCGCCAATAGACAATAATACAAAAGTAGCAACTAACCATGAGAGAGCAAGTAGTAGCATTCGTTTTGTGTCAAAGGTAAGAATTATTCTATTTGTTTTTTTATTTTACTATCTTTATATGACCAATAAAACAATTAGTTAACGAAAAATATACAATATGAAACTTATAGATGGTAAAGCTGTTGCTGCTCAAGTGAAAAAAGAGATAGCTGATGAGGTAGCAACAATAAAGTCTAGTGGAGGGAAAATTCCTCACCTCGTTGCCGTACTTGTTGGGCATGATGGTGGTAGCGAAACTTATGTGGCGAGTAAGGTGAAAACTTGTGAAGAGTTGGGATTCAAATCAAGCCTTATTCGTTATGAAGATAATGTGACTGAAGAAGAGCTCCTAGCTTGTGTAGATAGGTTGAATAAAGATGCTGATGTGGATGGTTTCATCGTCCAATTGCCACTTCCTAAGCATATCAGCGAAGATAAAGTGACCGAGGCTATCGACTATCGTAAAGATGTGGATGGTTTTCATCCGATGAATACGGGGCGACTATCTATTGGTTCTCCTTGCTTCCTATCTGCTACACCAGCTGGTATTATGGAGCTTTTGAAATATTATAAGATAGAAACTTCGGGCAAGCATTGCGTAGTGCTTGGTAGAAGTAATATTGTTGGTAAACCTGTGGCTTCGTTAATGATGCAAAAGGCATATCCAGGCGATGCTACAGTTACGGTTTGTCATAGTCGAACACCTAATATTAAAGAGATTTGCCAATCGGCAGATATTATTATTGCCGCGTTAGGTTCTCCCGAATTCCTCAAAGGAGATATGGTGAAAGAGGGCGTGGTGGTGATAGACGTGGGTACAACCCGTGTTCCATCTACTGAAACTAAGTCAGGCTTTAGGTTGAAGGGTGATGTGGATTTTGATGAGGTGTCAAAAAAAGCTTCTTACATCACACCTGTGCCAGGTGGAGTCGGACCTATGACAATTGTGTCGTTGATGAAAAATACTCTTCTAGCAGGGAAAAAAGCTATTTATAAGTAATCTAAGAGCTAGAGCCTTCCACTTATGAAAATATTTCATGGTCTAAAAGCTGAACATCAAGATGATTTGCTTAATATTTATAGTGAAGCCTTCGAGAGTAAATATCTTTATTTGCTAAAAGATAAAGGTAGTATAAGGCGGATATTACGGGCTGATGTGAAGCCTGAATATGCAATTTGTGCATTGAGTGATGATGGTAAATTGATGGGTGTCTTGTCATATAGTGAAAAGGGGAATGCTCTATTCAATTTCTCACTCTCTACTTTTTGTAAAGAGTTTGGCTTGCTTGGTGGAGTATATAAACTCTTTTTGATGTGGTTTATATTCAATAGGAAGGTTGGAGCAGATGAGCTTTATATTGACCATATTGTGGTTGACTCTACCTATAGAAGCCAAGGAGTGGGAAAATTGCTACTCGATGAGGTAGAAGCCTTAGCAAGATCTAAGTCTTATGATTTTGTTGGTCTGGATGTTATTGATGAAAACCCAAGAGCATTGGTTCTTTACCAGAAGATCGATTTTGAGATTAAAGAACACAAAGAAGTTCCGTTGTGGATATCCAATAAAATAGGTGTGACAGGTGTAACGAGTATGCTAAAGAAGATTTAAAATGAGCAAAGGTTAGTAATCAATTTACTAACCTTTGTTTTTTAAGCAACTATCACTTTTTGTGTAATCATCGCTATGACTTCGTTTTTGTTTTGTAGAATCCATTCACGCAAAGCTGTTATTGGCGTGGGATTGTCAAAGTATTCTGGAACATCTTCAAAGTTGTAATTCAATGCTTGATACAGCTCATCTTTCTTCGTTATTTTTACATCCTCATCGAAATACATGCCCCAAATTAATATTTCGATCAATGCTGGAACTAGGCTACGAGTCAGTTCTGTTGGAAGATATTCAATTTTTCGTCCTTCCTTTTTCTTTATAAGTAGCTGCTTGTTCTCCAAACTTGATAGCCTATTGGCTAAAATATTTGTCGAGATACCTTCTCCCGAATTGAGAAAATCATTGTAGTTCTTTATCCCTCCAAGAATCATATCTCTAAGAATAAGGAGTGACCACTTGTCGCCCCACACCTCTAGAGCTGTGTTTATAGGGCAGTCGGAACGTTTTTTTT
>JASLEN010000406.1 GCA_030151105.1 Dysgonomonas sp. | reverse complement strand
CTGCCATAAAAAGAGTTAATAGTACTTTTTTCATAATGTTATTATTTATTTTAAACTGTGTAACGTTCTTACCCAAAGTACAGCCCATCATCTCGAAAAGTACAAGATTATGGGCAAGGCTCATTAAAACAAGAATGAACTTCGCTACGTTTTTTGTTAAATAATAATAGATATGGGAGAATAGAACCCACTACTAAAGTGTGGGGGCATTGCTCGACATTTACTTTTACGCGAAGTTTGTCATAGTCCAATTTAAGGCAGGTTTCCTGACTTGCACTCTTCTATTTATCCTTCCCATCTCTTATCGAAGAACAGTGGATCTAACTAAATAGAATTTTGTTGATAGTGCTTACAGTTGCGCGACAGTTCACGATTTACACGTGATTCCCTTTTATCCTAGTGGATAAGGCACCCTAATGGCATTAAAAAAATATAATAAAGAACCTATTTGTTTGCAAAGGTAGCGAATAAATGGACATAACAAAAAATAGAATATGTAAAGTCCGTTGAAGGTGAAATCTTTCAACGGATTCTCAAGATTAGCTTTTGCTAGTGCATTTTTTAAGTGCTAATGAAAAGGATTCACTTAGAGTCTTACTACTTTATCCACCACTTCCTCAAATTCAGGCAAGTGGGTAGCCATTAAAATTGTCATTTCAGGATAAGAGTTCTTTATATTTTGGAAGATAGCAATTGCATTCTCAGAACTAATACCAGCAGTTGGTTCGTCAATGACTAATAATTGTGGGTTTTTGAGTAATGCCTGAGCCAACAATAATTTTTTTCGTTGTCCTCCACTCAGCGTTTCTCCATTTTCGCCCAACCAACTATCTAAGCCATTAGGTAGTGACGAACGCCAGCTTACTAGGTCAACAATGTTTAGTGCTTTCTCAATCAGGTCATCGGTGTGTCCTTCAAAATTTTCACGTAAAGTACCTGTTAGTAGGTATGCTTTTTGCGTAACATAAATACATTCAGGGACAGGCAAATGTGAGAATTTATGTGAGCCATTCCACATCAGGGAGCCGCCTTGTTGATATTCAGGATAGAATAGGCTGTTTAGTAAAGTCGTTTTTCCTTTTCCAGTTTCACCAAATAGGGCAACCCATTCACCTCTAGTCAGTGTCAAGGACACTTCATCAGTATGAACCGATGTTTCGGGTATGTGTGCACTTAATTTCTCAATATTTATTTTCTCAAAAGATGAAAGTTTTTCCTTTATTGTGTCTATAGACTTATCTGCTTCGTCGAATATCTGTATAATATCATTAACCTGATGTGACACAGAACTTTTCTCTGATTTGCCAGAAAAAAGCATCTCTGATAACTCCGCTTGTGACATAATTCCAAAGAATATACCAATGGCTACTGGAGCACTAATGTCGTAGGTGCTTGAACTCCATAGTAGCAATGCTGCAATAACACCAAAGCCTAAGCCTACAATAAATTGCAGCCAAAAGGAATTGTTCTGAAGTTTACTTTCTAGCGATTCTATTTCTAATAATCTTTGCTCACCCTGCCCAATTGCTTTATCTTCCAGATTATATTTAGATATCTCTATTCGACCTCTAAAACTCTCGATAAGTGCCTGATTGTTCTCTTCACGATGCATTTTGAGCTTTTCATAAAGCACTTTATTCTTTCTGAATACCAATAGGGGAAGTGCAAATAAAAGAATGCATGATAGAACTAAAAATTCTATGGCTATGATAGGTGAGAAAACAGAAAGAAAGACAAAATATAGAGCAAGAGATAGAATTAGCGTAGTGAATGGTAAAATCCACAACAAGATGTGATTTAATATTTGATCAACACCATATGTGCTATTTTCTAGTAGTGCTGAATTATTATTGACTTGCTTCTTGAAGTAAGGAAATTTTGCTACTGATTGAAATATCTTCAGTTGCATATTTTGTTGAGCATCTAGTGTACTTTTGTGATTCTCCAATCGCTCAAAATATCTGGTTGCCGTACGCACAATTGCCAAGAGGCGTATTATTGCAGATGGGATTAGATATGCAAATAGCGTATTTGATGTAATAAAGGCAACACTACACATTGCTAAGAACCATCCCGAAATAGCTGGTAGGGCAATAAATGCGACTGTCCAGATTAATAGAAGAAATACACCTCGCATCCATCGGGCTACTAAGGGTTGGAATATATATTTTAGTATAAATTTATTCATGGCTCATTTGTTCTCCCCAATTTAAGTTCAAAGTTACATCAGCAATGCTGTCAAACATCTTTTCGTGTGAAGCCACGATTACTAATCTATCTTCTGACAATTTTATGATTTGAGGAAGAATCACTTCAATTGTTCCAGTGTCCAGATTTGCAGTAGGTTCGTCCAATATCAAAATTGGTCGAGGATGTAATAGCATTCTGGCAAATGTAACCAGTTGTTTCTCTCCACCCGAAAGTTGTTTCCCATTGTGGCTCAATTCGGCTTCCCACTTATCCTCTTTTTTTTCTACAATTTTATCAAGAAACTCAGGATACTGATTGTGTAAGGTAGCCTCCTTTTCCAAGAAAACATTGTATCGAAGAGTTCCATCAAAAATAAAAGGGAACTGATTCATATAAGATGTGTTTGCTTTCACCCATTGATGCGACCAAGCGTTGTCTTTGCCATTCACAGAAACTGTACCATTTTGTGGATACAGACTTCCTGTAAGTATTTTTAGTAAAGTCGATTTGCCAGATCCAGAGATACCCTTTACCAATACCAAACCTTTGGTGGGTAATTTCAGATTGATATCGTTGAGTACCTTTGCCGCAGAATCGGGATAGGTAAACTCTAGTCCTTTGATTTCGAAAGAGCTGAATGACTCTTCGATGTTGATTGATAAATCATTCACTTCTTGATTCAATATAGGGAGTATCAATTTGGCTGACGCTAAAGCCTTATTAC
>JASLEN010000431.1 GCA_030151105.1 Dysgonomonas sp. | reverse complement strand
AAGATGTACTAGATTTGATAGAATGGGCAAATGGAGATCCGAAGACTAGCAAATGGGCCAAGATGAGATCCGAAGCAGGACACCCCAAACCATTCAATCTAAAGTATATTGGTATAGGCAATGAAGACCTTATATCAGATATATTTGAAGAGCGCTTCAAAATGATATTTGATGCGGTCAAAGAAAAACATCCTGAAATAACTGTTATAGGAACAGCAGGTCCATTTTCTGAAGGTTCTGACTATGAGCGTGGCTGGGCATTTGCAAATGAATTAGAGATTCCAATGTTAGACGAGCACTATTATCAGCCTCCTGCTTGGTATATCTATAATCAAGACTTTTATGATAGATATGATCGTACAAAATCGAAGGTGTATCTTGGAGAATATGCAGCGCACCTACCAGGTCGTCCTAACAACTTGGAAACTGCCCTTGCCGAAGCTCTACACTTAATTTCATGTGAGCGAAACGGAGATGTGGTACATATGACCTCTTATGCTCCTCTATTAGCTAAAGAAGGATACACACAATGGAATCCCGATTTGATCTACTTCAACAATACAGAGGTGAAACCGACTGTAGGCTATGAGATTCAAAAGCTATTTGGTGAACATGCTGGTGATGAATACATTTTTTCTAATATGGAGGTAGAAACAAATAATGAAAAGGTTAGAAAACGTATTGCATGTTCTGTTGTGAGAGATAACAAAAGCAATGATATAATAATTAAGCTAGTAAACCTACTTCCTACACAAGCTAGTCTATCACTAGATACTACAACCTTAGGTATAAAAGAACAATCAATACGCAAAATTGTATTAACAGGCAATACCGAGGACAAGAAAGCTATGCCAATACAATCTGAAATAGATTTAGTAAAGCTCCAAAACTTGGAACTGCCCGCCTATTCGTTTACGTTAATAAGATTTTCTAACTAACAAATTCTAATATCATGAAAAAACATTTATTCATAAGCTGTTTGTCTTTTTTGTCCTTATTTGCATTAGCGCAAGAACAAGTAACAATTAAGACATACCCAGAACAAGCAAATCAGAAAATAAGCAAACATATTTACGGACACTTTGCCGAACACCTAGGCACTTGTATCTATGGAGGATTGTGGGTAGGAGAAAACTCTAAAATACCAAATGAAAAAGGCTATAGAAAAGATGTATTAGAGGCACTTAAGAAACTTCAAATACCTAATCTTCGCTGGCCAGGAGGATGCTTTGCCGACGAATATCACTGGATGGATGGCATAGGAGCAAAGGAAAATCGCCCTAAAATGGTAAATAATAATTGGGGAGGTACTATTGAGGATAATAGTTTTGGAACTCATGAATTTCTCAACCTCTGCGAAATATTAGATTGCGAACCATACATTAGTGGAAATGTGGGAAGTGGATCGGTAGAAGAAATGGCAAAGTGGGTAGAATACATGACCTCTGATGGAGATAGCCCAATGGCTAATTTGCGAAGAGAGAATGGAAGAGATAAAGCATGGGACGTAAAATTCTTTGGAGTAGGAAACGAAAGTTGGGGATGTGGAGGCAACATGCGTCCCGAATATTATGCTGACCTCTACAGACGCTATTCGACTTATTGCAGAGATTATGATGATAATCGTCTATTCAAGATAGCAAGTGGTGCATCCGACTATGATTACAACTGGACAGAAGTATTGATGAAAAACATTGGGCACAGGATGAATGGTCTATCGGTACATTACTATACTATCACAGAATGGGGTGATGGCAAGAAAGGGTCTGCGATAGATTTCACTAACGATGAATACTATTGGATAATAGGTAAATGCTTAGAAATTGAGGAAGTGTTGCTGAAGCACATGAGCATTATGGACAAGTATGACAAAGACAAAAGAATAGGACTGATGGTAGATGAATGGGGAACATGGTTCAATGAAGAGCCTGGTACTATACGTGGTCATCTTTATCAACAAAACTCTATGCGAGATGCTTTTGTAGCAGCACTTAGCCTTAATATTTTCAACAAATATAGTGACCGTATTCAAATGGCGAACATTGCACAACTTGCTAATGTACTACAGTCTATGGTGTTGACCAAAGATGATAAAATGACATTAACACCTACCTATCATGTCTTCGAAATGTATAAAGCGCATCAGGATGCAATACATATTCCAATAGATTTGGAATCAGACAAGAGAGAAATTAGAGGTCGTGATGTAAATACAGTAAGTGTATCAGTTTCTCAAAAGGGAGATAAAGTGAATATCACTCTGGCAAATATAGACTTGAAGTCAGAACGAAAAATTAGAGTAGATCTACCTAATCCTAAAGCAAGAAATGTAAGTGGACGTATTCTCACTTCCAAAAGCATTACAGATCATAATACATTTGAACAACCAAACTTGGTGAAACCTGAAGTATTTAAAGAGGCTAAAATAACAAACGGTAAGTTAGAACTTACAATTTCCGCGAAGTCTATTTTGGCATTAGAAATTCAATAATTAGTGTAAATAAATAAAAATAACATTACAACTATGAGAAAATTTAAAATCTATAGTCTTTTACTTATCCTCTGTGGGGGAATACTAAATGCGCAACAAAGCGTCCAGTTTACACTAGATGCAAAGAAAATAGGTGCACCTGTGCAATCTACCATGTATGGCCTGTTTTTTGAAGACATTAACTTTGGTGCTGATGGTGGCTTGTATGCTGAATTAGTAAAAAACAGATCATTCGATTTTCCTCAAAACTTAATGGGATGGAACACGTTTGGCAAGGTAGAAGTAATGCAAGACAAGCCCCTATTCAAAAACAATCCTAGCTATGTGAAGCTATCTGCCAGTGGACATAACCATAAACATACGGGTATCGAAAACGAAGGCTTTAGAGGAATGGGATTCAAGAAGGGAGAAAGTTACCGCTTCTCGGTGTGGGCTAAAACGGGCAATAGCTCTACTCAAAAACTGCGCATTAATCTAATAGATTCAAAGAATGAAGTAATAGGTAGTCAAGATTTAGAAATAAAAGATCAAGATTGGAAAAAATATGAATTGGAAATTTCACCTAAACTCACTGACAAGAACGGTCGTTTGCGCATTTTTTTAGTATCACAAGGAGATGTTTACTTAGAGCATGTCTCTCTATTTCCCATTGACACTTGGAAAGGGAGAGAAGGAGGCTTACGAAAAGATTTGGCACAAGCATTGGCTGATTTGAAACCTGGCGTTTTCCGCTTTCCAGGTGGCTGCATTGTAGAGGGTACAGACTTAGACACACGTTACGATTGGAAAAAAAGTGTGGGAGTAGTAGAAAATCGTCCACTCAACGAAAATAGATGGCATTACACATTTACACATCGTTTTTTCCCTGACTATTACCAAACCTATGGCCTAGGATTTTACGAATATTTTCTACTATCTGAGGACATAGGAGCTGAACCATTGCCAGTAGTCAATGTTGGTTTAGCTTGTCAATATCAAAACGAGTGCTGTGTAGCTCATCAACCAGTAGGAGATTTGGACGAGTATATTCAAGATGCTTTAGACCTTATTGAATTTGCCAACGGCGCAACAGATACAAAGTGGGGCAAACTACGTGCTGAAATGGGACATCCAGCATCATTCAATATGAAGTTTTTGGGGATTGGAAACGAACAATGGGGTGAAGAATATGTAGAGCGACTTGCCATCTTCTCGAAAGCAATACGTGCCAAACATCCCGAAATTAAACTAATTGGTAGCTCAGGTCCATCAGCTGAGGGCAAAGAATTCGACTACCTATGGCCTGAAATGAAACGTCTGAAAGTTGACTTGGTAGATGAACACTATTATCAGACTCCAGAGTGGTTTTTGAAAAGTGCAACTCGTTATGATGGCTATGATCGCAAAGGTCCTGCTGTATTTGCAGGAGAATATGCTTGCCACGACCATGCTTCGGGCAAGGAGAACAATTTCTTGTCTGCATTATGTGAAGCTGCTTTCATGACAGG
>JASLEN010000284.1 GCA_030151105.1 Dysgonomonas sp. | reverse complement strand
GATAGAAGATGTGCAAGGGATAGATTGGGTGCAAGCAAAACATCCATTACTATTTATTTCGCATCGCAAGAATGGTAAGGATATTATTCCTCTCGATATAACATTGGAGGGAGATAATCGTATCCTAATTATTTCAGGACCAAATGCTGGTGGAAAATCGGTATGTTTGAAAACGGTTGGTCTATTGCAGTATATGGTGCAGTGTGGAATCCCTATTCCATTGCTCGAGAATTCAAAAGTGGGAGTCTTTGAACGTATATTTATAGATATAGGTGATGAGCAATCTATTGAGGATGATTTGAGTACATATAGTTCTCACTTGACTAATATGAAGCACTTTGTGCGAAATTGTAATGAGAAAACGCTACTCCTTATTGACGAGTTTGGAGGAGGAACAGAGCCTCAAATTGGGGGAGCAATTGCTGAATCGTTACTCAAAAGATACAACGAACAACAATCTTTCGGAGTCATTACAACTCACTATCAAAATTTGAAACATTTTGCGAACGAAAATCGCGGAATTGTGAATGGAGCAATGCTCTATGATAGACACTTGATGCAACCTCTTTATACGCTTTCTATTGGTAATCCTGGTAGTTCGTTTGCTATTGAAATTGCTCGCAAGATTGGTTTGCCCGAAGATGTGATTGCCGATGCTTCTGAGATTGTAGGAAGCGACTATGTAAATATGGATAAATATTTACAAGATATTGTTCGTGACAAACGTTATTGGGAAACTAAGCGTCAGAATATACGCCGAAAAGAAAAACAACTGGAGGAGGTCACTTCTTCTTACGAGACTGATTTGCTCGATGTTGAGAAAGAGCGTAAGCGTATTATGCGTGAGGCAAAAGCGGAGGCAGAACGTATTTTGAATGAGGCGAATGCTAAGATTGAAAATACGATCCGTACCATTAGAGAGACTCAAGCCGAGAAAGATAAAACTAAAATAGCTCGTTCTGCACTAAGTGAATTTAGAGAGAACTTGAAAGAAGAGGACAATCTAGGAAGCGATAAAATTGCTCGCAAAATAGAGAAACTTCAAAACCGAAAGGCTAAATCTAAAGAGGCTGCTAAAGTTGTGAAACAAGAAGAGAAAACCACAATAGAGGTAGGAGATAGTGTTCGTGTGAAGGGACAAACGACAATTGGCGAGGTTATCGAAATTCAACGCAATAATGCAATTGTAGCTTTTGGGATGATTCGTACAACAGCCAAACTCAATACATTGGAATATGTAAGTAAAAATCAGGTGAAAAAAGAAACTCGTGCAAACATTATTTCAGCATCCACATCGGACGAAATGCGAGAAAAGAAACTCAATTTCAAACAGGATATAGATGTGCGTGGTATGCGTGGCGATGAGGCTCTACAAGCTGTGATGTATTTTATAGACGATGCCATTTTGGTGGGAATGTCCAGAGTACGTATCCTTCATGGAACAGGCACAGGAGCACTTCGTTCTATGATTAGAGACTATCTGCGTTCTGTGCCTAGTGTGTCATACTTCAACGATGAGCATGTGCAGTTTGGTGGAGCAGGCATAACGGTGGTAGATTTGGGATAATAGAATTATATATAGAATAGAGAAACGAGTGAAGTGCTTTGCACCTCACTCGTTTTTTATTCAATCCAATTTATGTATCACCAAGCCCGATCTCAGTTTAGGCTCAAACCAAGTCGTTTTTGGGGGCATTATTTCTCCTAAGTCGGCAATAGTCATTATTTCAGACATCGTTACAGGATAGAGTGCTAATGCTAGTTTGGCTTCTCCATTGTCAACTATCTCCTTCAAAATATCTAAGCCTCTAATTCCACCTACAAAATCAATACGAGTATCGGAACGTAAATCTCTAATCCCAAATATTCGATCTAGTATATATTTAGAACTCATAGTCACATCTAGCATTTTGATTGGATCTGTCTCATTAGATATATGTGCTCTAGCTCTTAAATAATAACATCTACCATC
The DNA here is from genome assembly GCA_030151105.1 of Dysgonomonas sp. Taxonomy (GTDB): domain Bacteria; phylum Bacteroidota; class Bacteroidia; order Bacteroidales; family Dysgonomonadaceae; genus Dysgonomonas. The sequence continues at coordinate 5,092 of JASLEN010000284.1, read as the reverse complement.
CATGTAAATAGAGAATTCACGAGGTTTGGCAGGTCTCACTATTTGATGTCCTTTTTCTTCTACTAAGAAATTTTCTTTCAACTGACTTAGAATCTCTTCAGTTGATAATCCATTTACATCCATAACTATACGATTGTAATCCATTATGTGAAGCTGACTCGCAGGAAAGCATACCGACATGAAATAATTATACTCCTCCTTTCCTGTATGATTGGGGTTTGCATCTGCTTTTTCTTTGGCAACTAATGCAGCCGCTGCCGATCTATGATGCCCATCTGCCACATAGAGATATGGAATGTTGGCGAAAGCTGCTGTTATTTCAGCAATAGTATCTTCATCTTTTACGACCCAAAATTGATGTCCAATTTCGTCTTCCGATGTGTAACTATATTCGGGTGAGGCATGTGTAACATGTTTCACTATCGAATCTATCTCTGCTACATCTCTGTAGGTATAGAACACTGGCTCAATATTTGCATTGTTGACACGCACATGCTTCATTCTATCCTCTTCCTTGTCTCGGCGAGTCAACTCGTGTTTCTTAATCACCTCATTTATATAGTCATCCACATGGTTACACACCACTAGTCCATATTGTGTGCGTTTATTCATCGTTTGTGCATACACATAGTAGCACTCTTTGTCATCTTGAACAAGCCAGCCCTCATCTTGAAATTTCTGAAAATTTTCCGCAGCTCTTTTATATACCTCAGAATTGTATTCATCATCGATATTCTCAAACTCAATTTCAGGTTTAATAATTCTATATAATGATTTAGGATTGTCTCCAGCCTCTTCTTTAGCTTCTTTAGAGCTTAATACGTCGTAGGGACGAGAAATTATTTCGTGCACCATATCCTTAGGTGGTCTTATTCCTTTGAAGGGTTTAATTATTGCCATAGTTGTCTTTCATGATTGGTTATCTGAACTTAAGATACAAATTAATTTAAAAAGAAGATGTTTTTCGTTTGATAAACTATTTTAGATGACTTGTGAATAGTTTCTTATAGATGAAATGAATAACCTATAGATGACCTATTTTGTAATGAAATTTATTGTAATATTCTCTTCTGTTTAACTATTTGTGAATTAATCTATCAAAACGTTATAAATAGCAAGCTAAAATAATCTTTATAATATTGCTTGTGTTTTTCTGTTGAGTAATCGATATAATTGCTAAATTTGATGTTCAATAACATCTAGTAGTAAATTCATTAAAATACGACTGTAATGAAAAAATATAATTTTAGCGCAGGTCCATCTATTCTTCCTCGCGAAGCTGTAGAAGCTACTGCAAATGCAATACTAAACTTCAATGACACAACGTTTTCATTGATGGAGGTAAGCCATAGAGGTAAAGATTTTCAGCTAGTGATGGATGAAGCCATCGAATTGTTTAAAGAACTTTTGGATATTCCTGCAGGATATTCTGTTTTGTTTCTTGGGGGAGGAGCAAGCCTACAGTTCTGTATGGTTCCATTCAATCTATTGGAAAAGAAAGCAGCTTATTTGAACACAGGAACTTGGGCAAACAAAGCTTTGAAAGAAGCGAAGCTTTTTGGAGAAGTGGTAGAAGTAGCTTCTTCAAAAGATAAAAACTACTCCTATATTCCTAAAGGTTACGAAGTGCCCACGGATGTAGATTATTTTCATATTACAACTAATAATACAATCTTCGGAACAGAGATTCATACAGACTTAGACTCTTCTGTGCCATTGGTGGCAGATATGTCTTCTGATATTTTTTCTCGTCCCGTAGATATTTCTAAATATGCACTTATTTATGGTGGTGCACAAAAAAACTTGGCTCCAGCAGGAGTTACTTTTGTGATTGTGAAAGATGAAATTTTGGGTAAAGTTACTCGTCAAATTCCATCTATGTTGGATTATCGTATTCATATCGAAGGAGAATCTATGTTCAATACACCTCCTGTAACTCCCATCTATACAGCTCTTCAAACTCTAAAATGGTTGAAGAAAAATGGAGGGGTGTCAGCAATGTATGAGCGTAATAAAGAAAAAGCTGCATTGTTATATTCTGAAATAGATCGCAATCCTGTTTTTGTAGGAACGGCAGCAGGTGAAGATCGTTCGTTGATGAATGTTTGCTTTGTGATGGCAACAGGATATGAAGGGTATGAAAAAGACTTCTTAGCATTTGCTCAAGAAAGAGGCTTGGATGGAATCAAAGGTCACCGTTCAGTGGGTGGATTCCGTGCTTCTATCTACAATGCTATGCCAAAAGAAGGTGTGCAAGCATTGGTAGATACTATGCAAGCATTCGAAAAACAAGTAGCAAAATAAATTGACGTAATGAAAGTTTTATTAGCAACAGAAAAGCCTTTTGCAGCAGAAGCTGTAACAAGCATAAAGCAAATAATAGATGCTGCTGGTTATGAACTAGTATTGCTCGAAAAATATACAGACAAACAACAATTACTAGATGCGGTAGCTACAGCGGATGCAGCTATATTGCGTAGCGACATTTTTGACAAAGAAGTATTGGATGCTGGCAAAAATCTTAAAATTGTGGTGCGTGCTGGTGCAGGTTATGACAATATTGATTTAGAGGCAGCAACAGCAAATAATATTTGTGCAATGAATACTCCTGGGCAAAATGCAAATGCAGTGGCAGAACTTGTGTTTGGGATGATGGTCTATGGTGTTCGCAACTTCTACAATGGTAAGTCAGGAACAGAGCTGATGGGCAAAAAAATAGGTATTCATGCTTATGGAAATGTAGGACAAAATGTAGGTCGCATTGCCAAAGGTTTTGGCATGGAGGTGTATGCTTACGATCCATTTATGAGTGCTGAGGCAATAGAAAAGGCAGGAGCTAAGCCTCTAGCAAGTGTTGAAGAGTTGTATTCTACTTGTCAATATGTATCTATTCATATTCCAGCAACTCCTCAAACGATCAATTCTATAAACTATGCACTATTAAACTCAATGCCTAAGAATGCAATGTTGATTAATACAGCTCGTCAAGAGGTGATTAATGAGACTGAGCTAGTTCAGGTGATGGATGAGCGGAAAGACTTTATGTTTGTAACAGATATTATGCCCAAAAATCATACAGCTTTGGTAGATAAATTCTCGAATAGATATTTCTCTACACCTAAGAAAATGGGGGCTCAGACAGAGGAGGCAAATGTGAATGCAGGTATTGCTGCTGCAAATCAGATTGTTGACTTTATCAAAAACGGGAATGAGAAATTTAGATTGAATAAATAATCTAATTTCATAATATAGAAAAAGGATTCAACTGTGAGGTTGAATCCTTTTCTTTTAATCTATAAGTCGATGCTCATGCGAATCATATGTCGGCATTCAATATCATTTTCCCAGATGGGTTCTGTATAGTGTTTCCTAAAGAAATCATAATCTATAGAGGTAATATTGAATCCTGCTTTTTGGTATAGGGCTAGTTGTTGTGTACTTGAGTTTCCTGTTCCCACTTCCAATACGTCAAAGCCTTCTAGTCGGGCTTGTTCAATAGCGTGCTCTACTAATTTTCTTCCATATCCCTTTCCTTGATGTTCTTCATCTACTGCAACATTCACAAGTTCTATTGTAAATGGACGAGTGCGTAACAATACATATACGCCTATCACATCCTTATTCTCGCTGCAAGCAATATAGCATTCTCCTCGCTCCAAATAGTCCTTTACAGCCTTGTCTGAAGGGTCTGCCAAATTAAGAAGGTGATAAGGTGGAATCTCTTTTTCTCTCAGTTTTTCTATAACAAGCATATTGATTTGTTTTTTAACTTAACATCAAACTCTACTAAGTTAAATATACGATATTTTTGAAACTTATTGCACGAAAAATGAGAGTTATTTATTCGGTAACCCCTCCGCCAAGAGCCTTATATAAAGTAACTACCGATAGCAACTCGTTGAGGTGTGCCTTATTGAGGGCTATCTCTGCATCAAATAGCTGACGTTGAGCATCCAAAAGGTCTATGTAGTTGATTGCTCCATTCACATATTGCAATTGAGATAGTTTCTCATTGGTTTTTGTTGATTGATACAATTCATATCTCGACTTGCGTACTTCTTTTGTCTTTTGTGCCGAAATAATAGAATTATTCACTTCCTTAAATACCTCTAAAACCTTTTTCTCATAGCCTAAAATTGCTTGCTCATAAGCAGCCTTAGCCGCATTATGTTTTGCTTTATTCTTACCCATATTAAAGAGAGGACCAGTAATTGCTCCATTTATTAACCATCCTGGACTTTTGAACAACTGAGAAAGTGCATCATTCTCTGCTCCAATACGTCCTGAGAAGCCAATACGAGGAAACATATCTGTAAGTGCAATGCCTACTTTAGCATTTGCTTCTATCAATTGCTGTTCTGCTTGAATCATATCAGGACGACGCTTTAGTAGTGTAGAGGGCAACTCTACGGGTAGTGCAGGCGGCATCGTTGTCTCAAAACCATCTCCTCTGCCAATAGTGCCCGAAGGATATTCTCCTATGAGAATAAATAAATCATTCTCTTTTAGCTTTACACTATGTTCTAAACTTGGAATAAGTGTCTCTGTACGAGCAAGCTCAACTAAACTCTGACGATAAGGTATCTCCGAAGTCAATCCTCCATCATATCTCAATTTAGCAAATTTTACACCTGCTCTACGTGCCTCAAGGGTTTGTTTTACAATCTGTAGTTCCTTATCCAACGATTCTAGTTCAAAGTAGGCTTGTGCGACTTGTGCTATGATGGTGAGCTGCAACCATCTTCGAGCTTCCAACGTTTGAAGATACGCTGCCACACCTGCATCATTTGCCCAACGTAGATTTCCCCAGATATCTAGTTCCCACGATACATTGACGTTAGCATTATACTCTGTCTTAAACTTCTTAGTGTCACCTCCATAATATTCAAACTCACGTTCGCCTTTTCCACCAACACCAATTTGAGGAAAAAGATTAGCAAAACTAATTCGTTTGTTTGCCTCCATCTCTTTTATTCTGGCAGCAGCAATCAAGATATCTTTGTTGTGTTCCAATGCTTTGCCAATATATTCTTGCAATATAGGGTCGGTGTACAAAGTGCTCCAACCTATATCTGCAACACTTCCACTGTCA
>JASLEN010000271.1 GCA_030151105.1 Dysgonomonas sp. | reverse complement strand
CCTCTATTTCGTGTCCGTCTATTGTTATTTTCATTTTTCAATTATGAGTTATAAAGTTATGAACATCAGTTCTCTTTACTCATTTTCTATATTATAAATTCACCATCATGCGACTACGGATTTTGTCCATAGGCTCTTTAGTAAAATGATCTCTATCTTTAATTAATTCAGGGAAACGCACGTGGAATTCAAATTCTTCACGGAAATGACGAATCGCTGCTGCAACAGGCCATGCCGCAGCATCACCTAATGGACAAATTGTATTTCCTTCTATCATGCTCTGGATATCCCATAGCAATTCGATATCCTCCTCACGTCCTTCTCCATTTTCTATACGATGAAGAATTTTCTCCATCCAACCCGTTCCCTCACGACAAGGCGAACATTGTCCGCAGCTCTCGTGTGCATAGAATCGAGCCAAGTTCCAAGTATTGCGAACAATACAAGTAGTGTCATTATAGACAATAAATCCTCCCGATCCCATTGACGAACCTGTTGTAAAGCCACCATCTGCCAATGACTCATAGGTCATCAAACGGTCTGCACCTTCGGCAGTCTTGTAGATATATTTTGTAGGAAGAATTGGCACCGAACTTCCACCTGGAATCAAAGCCTTCAGTGGCCTGTCATCCATCATCCCTCCACAATATTCGTCCGAATTGATAAATTCTTCAACTGTTAAGCCAAGCTCTATTTCATACACACCTGGATTTTTGATATGTCCCGATGCAGAAATCAGTTTTGTTCCTTTAGAATTACCAACTCCTAGAGCAGAATAAGCTTCTGCACCATTGTTAATAATCCAAGATACGTTGGCAATAGATTCCACATTATTTACCACTGTTGGCTCTCCCCAAAGTCCTTTCACGGCAGGGAAAGGTGGTTTCATACGTGGATTTCCACGTTTACCTTCCAATGACTCGAGCAATGCAGTTTCCTCACCACAAATGTAAGCACCAGCACCACAATGCACATGCAAATCTAAATCGAATCCCGAACCTAAAATATTCTTTCCAAGCCATCCATTAGCATAAGCCTCTGCAATTGCTTTTTCAAGAATCTTATAAATCCACATAAATTCGCCACGTATATATATATAAGACAGATTAGCCCCTAATGCATAGCTAGATACAATAGCTCCCTCAATCAGTAGATGGGGAATATGGCTCATCAAATATCTATCTTTGAAAGTTCCAGGCTCTGACTCATCTGCATTCACAACTAAGTGATGCGGAACACCTGGAGTTTTGTCAATAAAGCTCCATTTCAGTCCTGTAGGAAAACCAGCTCCACCACGTCCACGCAACCCTGAAGCTTTCACCATTTCCACAATTGCATCTGGCGACATAGTTTTCAAAGCTTTTTCAACAGAAGTATAACCGCCATTTTTGCGATACACCTCATAGCTTTGAATGCCTTCAATATTTAATTTTTCGAATAATATTTTTTGTCCCATAGCCTTAATGCAAGTTTACTTTTCCTTGTTTACAGTCCTCTAGCAGCGTGTCTATCTTTTCTTTAGTCAACAGCTCATGATAGTTGTCTCCCAACTGAAGCATTGGTCCAAAACCACATGCCCCCAAACACTCTACAGTTGCCACACTAAACATTCCATCAGCAGAAATCTGCCCTACTTTTACACCCAGTTTGTCACAAGTATATTCTATCAATTCGTCAGCCTTCATTATAGAACAACATGATGTACGACAGAACTCTAAGTGATATTTTCCAACTGGTTTTTGGTTATACATCGAGTAGAATGTTACCACCTCATACACTTCGATGGGTGTAACCTCTAGTATTTCAGCCACTTTATCCATCAATGCTGGACTCAACCAATTGTCGTGGGCATCTTGCACAGCGTGCAAAACAGGCAACATTGCCGATTTCTTTTTGTCAGACGGATAACGACTCATCAAATCTTTGATACGAGCCATCAACTCATCTGTCATATTTATTTCTTGTGTATATTCTTTCTTTTCCATAACAATCAATTATGCATCTAGCTCTCCAGCAATCACGTTGATACTAGACAGGGTTGCCACAGCATCCGAAAACATTTGTCCTTTTACCATCTCTGGAAATGCCTGATAATATATAAAGCATGGTCTGCGGAAATGCAAGCGGAAAGGCGTACGTGTACCATCTGTAATCAAGTACATCCCCAATTCTCCATTTGCTCCTTCCACCGAGTGGTAAACTTCTTTTGCAGGTACAGGATACTCTGCCATCACTATTTTGAAGTGATTAATCAACGCCTCCATTTCTGTATAAACAGCTTCTTTTTCAGGAAGATAATATTCAGGAACATCTGCATGATATTCATCTCCCTCTGGAAGATTTTGTCTAGCTTGTTGAATAATTTTGAGACTTTCTTTCACCTCTGCCACACGCACACAGAAACGGTCGTATGTATCACCCGATTGCCCAACTGGCACATCAAAGTCAAAATCTTCATACGAACTATATGGATTCATTTTGCGCACGTCATAATCAATTCCCGTAGCTCTCAAGTTAGGTCCTGTGAAGCCATAGTTCATAGCTTTTTCAGCATCTATAGCACCCACATTTATAAGACGATCCATGAAAATACGATTTCTCATAAATGCTAATTCCAATTCAGCCCAAGCCTTTGGAAAACCATCTAGGAATTCATCAATTTTGTCCCATGCAGCTTGCGAAAAGTTTCTTTCAAAACCTCCTATGCGTCCCATATTAGTTGTCAAACGAGCTCCACAAATTTCTTCGTAGATTTCATAAGCCAACTCTCTATATTTCATTACATATAAGAATGGAGAGTATGCACCCAAGTCAACTCCCATAATACCACAACAGATAAGGTGATCGCAAATACGAGCCAATTCCATAATGATAACACGCATGTACTGTGCACGTTTAGGCACTTCTACACCTAATGTTTTTTCGACAGTCATCCACCAACACATATTGTTGATCGGCGCCGAACAGTAGTTCAAACGATCTGTAAGCGTTGTAATTTGCGAGAAAGTTCTCTTCTCCGCTATTTTTTCAAATGCTCTGTGAATGTATCCTATTGTAGTATCTACATCCACAATGCGCTCACCATTCATCAACATAATGTTTTGGAAAACACCATGGGTGGAAGGGTGAGTAGGTCCAAAGTTGATTACGTTCAATTCACGTTTGTCTCCTTTGGCTTTTTGCTCTTGTATATATTTAGCAAAGCGATGCTCCGAGCTAACAGGTTCATTTACCATATCTTACTTTGCGTTTAATTGATTATTATTTGTATCACGACCAAAGAAGCGGTCATCCTTGTCAGTACGCTGAGAATCCTCCATCGGGAATTCTTTACGCATTGGGAACGAGGTCATTCCTTCATCGTTTAATATTTTTTTCAGGTTTGGATGTCCTACAAATTTAATACCGAAGAAGTCATAAGTTTCACGCTCCATCCAGTTGGCTGCAGCAAAAACATCAGAGACAGTATCTACCTCAGGTTTATCTCCATTCAAGTATGTTTTCACACGCACACGAATATTATCTACCCAATTGTGCAGATGATATACAACAGCAAACTGAGCATTTTTCTCATTCGCTGGATAATGAATACCACATACATCGGTCAGAAAGTTGAAGCGTAAAGTCTCGTCGTCTTTCATAAAAAAAAGCACTTCTTTCACATCCTTAGACACGACTTCAAACACGAGCATATCGCTCTCAGTATCGAAAGCTAACACCTTGTCGCCAAACTTTTCTACAAGTTTTTCCTGAATTATATTATTTTCTAGTGCCATCTATTTTATTCAAATTTATATGACTCTTGCAATTCTTGATAACGCTCAGAACCTCTTCTATAGATAGATTCATTTTTCACAATCTCTTGCAACTGCATAAATCCATCAATAATTTGCTCTGGACGAGGAGGACAGCCAGGTACATACACATCCACAGGAATAACCTTATCAATTCCCTGCAATACGGAATAAGTATCAAATATACCACCTGACGAGGCGCAAGCCCCAACAGCTATGACCCATTTTGGCTCTGCCATTTGCTCATATACTCTACGCAAAATGGGAGCCATCTTTTTAGAGATTGTTCCCATCACCAGTAGCATATCCGCCTGACGCGGTGTAAATGCATTTCGCTCTGCTCCAAAGCGTCCTAAGTCGTAAGATGAAGCCATAGTAGCCATAAACTCAATTCCGCAACATGACGTTGCAAAAGGCAAAGGCCACATCGAGTTGGCTCTAGCTAACCCAATAACCGACGAAAACTTAGTGGCAAAAAATCCTTCACCCACATAGCCTTCTGGTGCTGGCACAATATTTATTTTGTTATCTGTATTTTCGCTCATAATCTGTAATGCTTATCTGCTCCAAAAGATTCCATTTGGAATATTATTTTTCCCAGTCTAATGCTTTTTTCTTTAAAACATAAAAATAACCTACGCCTAATAGAGCCACAAATCCTCCCATTTTCAATAGAGATGTCCAATCAAACTCCTTATAATTAACAGCCCAAGGATACATGAATATAACCTCTAGGTCGAAAAGCACAAATAGAAGTGCCACTAAGAAATATTTTACGGGAAATGGTGCACGAGCGTCGCCAATGGGATCGAGTCCACACTCAAAGTTTGCGTTCTTACGCTTACCGATACGTTTAGGACCTAAGAAATTAGATATGTAAATTGTCGCAAATACAAATGCTGCCGAAAAGGCAATCTGCATAAAAATTGGGACAAATCCATATAAGTTAGATTCCATAATATTCTAAAATTTTATCTTTTTATGTTTTTTAGTTGTTGAGCTCTATTTGTTGTAACATTTCAGAACTCTAAATAGACTTACAAGTTATAGCCTCCTATTTTTGTACTTCAAGATACTAATATTTGTTGTCTTTGTGTGCTACAAATATAAGACTTTAGAATGAGAAATAAGAAGATTAAGCCGTTCCTTTCCATGCACATATTTCCAAAAAATGTGCATAAACGCATTAAACACACAATTTTGTTAAGTGCGGATTACAAAAAAAGAGCCTCCAAATAGTTAAAGTTTCTTAACTTGAGATATAAACATATTCTATAACATATAGACGAAAGCAAAAGCTCCAATCTTTTAACATCAGATTGGAGCTTTTAACATAAATAGCTTTGACAATTTCTTGAGCCTAATTATTCCACTGTTCTAAATCATCTAGAGCTAGATGGTATTCCTTTTCTGTTGCCAGATAATTATCTACAGCTTGATGATACACAATCAATTCTTGCAAATAAGCTATAAGAGACAACTGCCCCATATCGAACGATTTCTTCAACAACAAAAAGTTATTAGAATTATCTACAATTTCACTATACTCTTTCAAAAGCGATGCCAATCGTTGAGCTTTTTCGTAACTCAGCTTCATTTCATTTTTGAACTGAATTTCAGCATCTGCCTGCTCATACTGCATAGCTACCGTTTGTGCTTTCTTAGACTTCACTGTATTTTTCCCTTCCCAAAGTGGTATAGAAACTGATACTAAAAATCCATGTCTGTTATTACTTCGTTGCAAATCACCCACATATCCAGCATTAAGCTTTGGAAGATTAAGCGAACGTGCTAGCTGCTCTTGCTTGCGACTCATATCTACGTTTTTTTCAGCTAAAACTAACGAAGGATTATTATACTTCGTCGCCTGAAACCAATCTTCGAAATTGAGAGGCAATTGATAATTCCCATAGGTTTTAGGCAAAGTCAAAAAGAGCTCTCCCCCATTCATCCGCTGCAATTCTGTCTTGATAGACTCAAGAGCAACCTTACTCATTTGAAAATCTTTTTCAGCTTCCAAAAGATTCAATTTCGTCTTGTTTCGTTCCAATATATTGATATTCCCTTTCTCAAAAAGCACTTCGTATGCAGTGTGAAGCTCTCGCGCGTATTTTGTACGTTCTACTATAACTTCATGCAACTTGGATTGATGAATATAATCCATCAACAAACCACGAGCCTCTTTAAGAACGACTTTCTTCTGAGCCTCATAAGCCAAATCAACTTGCTCATTCTGAATCCCAATTAGCTGCCCTCTATGCTTATAAGCCGTTGGAAAATCGAAAGACTGTGTAGCCTCAATACCAGTTTCTGCAAATTCGCTTTTAGTTCCTGGTTTATGAGTAAACTCTACCTCAGGATTTGCCAAGTTGTTAGCTGTCTTATTCTCAAGCTTATTAGCGACAGACATCTCACGCAGAGCTTTTAGCTGAGTGTTGTTTTGCTCCACACTTTTCAATACTCCATCAATAGTCGTTTGAGCTTGCATAGCCACGACACAACAAACCAGAACAATTAAACTATAAAATTTCTTTTTCATAATTGTACCTCCTCTCTTTTCACAGCCTTTTGATCTCGGCGGTCGGTCAATAATTTATATATAATAGGTACGATATACATATTAAGGAGTGTGGATGTAAAAAGTCCACCAATAATCACTTTTGCCATCGGACTCTGAATTTCGTTTCCTGGCAAATCACCCCTCACCGCAAGCGGTATAAGAGCCAAACCAGAACACAGAGCAGTCATCAGAATCGGGTTCAATCTTGCAAGCGACCCCATAATAATACTCTCCTCTACGTTATGTCCATGTGCATGCAAGTCATTGTAATGAGCCATCAGCAGCAAACCATTACGAGTAGCAATTCCGAACAAGGAAATAAATCCTATCACCGCAGGAATGCTCACCTCTCCTGTCGTAAGCATAATCGCATACACTCCACCAATGAGTGCCAAAGGCAAGTTAACCAGCACTACTGCCGACTGCATTGCATCTCTAAATTGATTGTACAAGAGCAAGAAAATAACCATAATCGCAAATATAGAAGCTATCATCAAGGTTCTAGAAGCTGCTTGCTCACTCTCAAATTGCCCTCCATATTCAACTCTATATCCTTCTGGCAATTGAATATTTGCATCTATCGTCTCTTGAATATCAGTAACCACACCACGCAAATCTCGTCCAGCCACATTTGCTGATACCACTATATTACGTTGAGCATTTACTCTATTCACTGCATTGGGACCTGTTGCTGATGTAATATCTGCCACATACTCGAAAGGAATTTTAGACCCATTGGCATCTATCATCAAGTTCTTAATTTTGTCAGCGCTGTCTTTCAAGTCATCCGCTACCTTAAGCGTGAGATCAAAAGTCTTACCATCCTCATACACCTGCGACACCTCTTGTCCTGCCAACATAGTGCTAACAAATTCAGAAAACTCTGAAAGTGTGATACCATATTTTGCCAACATGGTGCGTTTTGGTGTAATCTTCAATTGGGGACGTTCCACTTGTTGCTCTATATTAAGGTCAGTAATACCATCGATTCCCGAGATAGTCGATTTTATGTCTTTCCCCACCATATATAAACGATTGAGGTCTGTTCCAAAAATCTGAATTGCAATATTCGCCTTCGTTCCAGAAAGCATATGGTCGATACGATGCGAAATAGGCTGTCCAATTTCCACAGCAATACCAGGTATTTTAGCCAATTTCTCTCTAATCTCGTCTAACATTTCATCTCTTGATCTATCTGCCAAAACAAATGGAGCTTCAATCTCTGAACTATTGATTCCAAAAGAGTGCTCATCGAGTTCTGCACGTCCTGTCTTGCGCCCCGTAGTCTGAATTTCAGGAACAGAAAGAATTGCCAGTTCGGCCAGCTCTCCTTGTTTATCTGTACCCTCAAGATCAATTCCTGGCATAGTGCTTATTGTTATTGTCAACGACCCTTCATTGAATGGAGGTAAAAAATTACGTCCAAGTGTAAAGAAAGCCAGCACGGCCGAAAGAAACAGCGCAATAGTTACACCTAAAATAATCTTTTGATGTTTCAATGCTAAATGCAACGAATGCTCGTACCATTCTTTTAGTTTTCTAGCTACAATAGGTTCTTTATGAACTTTTTCACCCGCTTTACCACCTAATAGATAGCTACACAACACAGGAGTAACCGTTAGCGCGATGAAAGTAGAAGTGAACAATGCAATCACAAAAGCAATTCCTAGCGGTACAAGCATACGACCTTCCATTCCACTCAAGAAGAAGAGCGGAACAAAACACGCCACTATAATAAGTGTGGAGTTAAGGATAGGCATACGCACCTCTTTGGATGCTTCAAAAACAACTTGCAGAACCGATTGTCGCTCTTCCTTCGGTAATTCTTTATTCAACCGCAGGTGTTTGTACACATTCTCTACGTCAATAATAGCATCATCCACAAGCGAGCCAATGGCAATTGCCAATCCTCCCAGACTCATCGTATTGATGGTAACGCCCAGAGCTTTCATCACCAAAACAGAAGCCAAAAGCGAAAGAGGAAGAGCCATCAAAGAAATAAACGTTGTTCTAACATTCATTAGGAAGAAGAACAGAATGATAATTACAAATATAGAACCCTCTATTAGAGAGTTTTGCACATTACCAATGGAACTATTAATGAATCGTTCTTGACGGAAAATATCTGTCGAAATTTTAATGTCGCTTGGCAAGTTCTTCTGAATTTCAGCAATCGCATTGTCTAACTTTTCTGTTAACTCTAAAGTATTAACATTAGGCTGCTTCGTAATTGTCAACAAAACAGCCGTTTGTCCTTCTTCTGAACCTACTCCAAGAATAGGAGTTTTTCGTCCAATATGCACATCAGCTATATCACGAATAAGAATAGGAGAATCTCCCACTTTCTTAATCACAACCTCACCCAACTCGTCAAAGTCAGTAGTTTGCAAAACGCCACGCACAATGTATTCTGCCCCATACTCATAAATTGTACCTCCTGCAGCATTCTGATTCATATCTTTTGTTACAGCCAGCACTTCATCAAGTGTTATACCAAAGTGCTTCATTCTGGCAGGATCTAACTGAATCTGATATTCTTTAATATCTCCTCCCAATACCGTAACTTGCGCCACACCTCCAGTTGCCAGCAATTGTGGACGGATAGTCCAATCGGCAATTGTTCTCAAATCGAGCATAGATGTAGAATCGGAACGAAGTCCAACAATCATAATCTCACCCATGATAGACGACTGAGGACCTAAAACAGGCTTTCCAACATTGTCGGGAAGGCTCTCGCCTAACTCAGCCAATTTCTCGGTCACTATTTGTCGAGCCTTATAAATATCCATCCCCCAATTGAACTCAACCCACACCACCGAAAACCCGTTGGTAGAGGACGAGCGCACACGACGCACATTGGTTGCACCATTTACGCTGGTTTCAATCGGAAAAGTTACAATTCGTTCTACCTCTTCGGCAGCCATTCCCTTTGCCTCAGTCATTACCACAACCGTAGGCGCATTGAGGTCTG
>JASLEN010000252.1 GCA_030151105.1 Dysgonomonas sp. | reverse complement strand
TCAATATCTCCTCTCCAATACGCACCTGCTGCACTCAATATTTTCACAGCTTTGATGTATGATGTATTTGGAAGGTGAGGTCCACGACAAAGGTCAGTAAACTCCCCTTGCGTATATGTTGTGATGGTTCCATCTTCGAGTTCTTTGATAAGCTCTACCTTGTAGCCTTCTTCTCTGTTCTCAAACATTTTGATTGCATCTGCCTTAGAAATATCTGCTCTGCGTATTTCTTCTTTGTTAGCAATCAACTCCATCATTTTTGCTTCTATAGCTGGAAAATCAGCATCTTTGACTGGCGTATCTCCGAAATCGATATCGTAATAGAAACCGTTTTCGATAGCAGGTCCAATACCAAATTTAGCATGAGGGTATAGAATCTGCACTGCCTCTGCCATAAGGTGAGCCGACGAGTGCCAATAGGCATGTTTCCCATCTTCGTCATCCCATTTCAGAAGTTCAATTGTGCTATCTTCCTTTATCGGGCGCGTCAAATCCCATACTTCACCATTGATTTTTGCTGCCAAAACGTCTTGTGCTAGACGTGAGCTAATGCTCTCAGCCACTTGTAGAGATGTAGTACCTTGCGGAAATTCGCGTACCGATTTGTCTGGAAATGTAATTTTAATCATGTTGATAATATTAATGTTATGACCCCTTACAAACGAGATCAATTTTTAAATCAAGATACAAAAATAATCATTTTAGGGAGTTAAATCGCTTTTAGCCTAATAATTGTCTTGTTCAAAAATGAAGAATCACTAATTCTCATATTATATATGATGAAATTAGTGATTCTGTATAGTTCTTTAGGCTAGACAAGCACTATCTCCCCCTCTCTGTCATTCGTTTTATAATTCCATAAGCAGCGATAATTCCACCTTCGCCCGCCTTACGCATATCCTCTAATGCACGCTCAGTATCTTTTATCTGAAAACGTGCCAACCCTCGATTGTAGTAGGCTTCATAGAAGTTCTTATTCTGCTTGATTGCTTCATTGTAGTCTAAAATTGCTCCTCTATAATCATTTTGAGCATATCTAATACCCGCTCTATTGAAATATGAATAGGCAAATTCAGGATTCAGCTCAATTACTTGAGCATAGTTTCTCATAATTCTATCATACTCCACTCGCCAAGCCTCTGCCACAGCTGTTTTACGATTAGGTTCATTAACTGCTGAAGACAGACTTGTTTTACTTTCTACAGCATCATATTCTAACGAATAGTCTCTCAATTCTAACTGTTTTGAGTAAACCACTGCTTGATTGAAATATGCCAAGGCAAATTTAGGGTCTAGCTTTATTACCTTATTAAAATCATCAATCGAACTTTGAAAATCCTGCACCAACATAAAATCAATAGCACGAGCAAAATACAAATCAGCATTGATACTATCTCTCGCTATTTTCTGCGACAAATCATTTATAGACGTAAAGTGATCATCTATTTGCAAAGCGTTCAACGGCGCTTCATCATTTGTTAGACGCACCACTTTGGGCATCACACCGTTATTGTTGAGATCTTCTATAAGGGCACTGAAATAGACACGTTGCTTCAACTCGTTCGTTTTCTCATAATAACTGAGAACAAATTGTGGCTCTATTTCAAGGTTTATATTCTTATTTTGAATTCGCCCTCTCTTCTCATTCTGATACTTGCTTTTCTCCTCCTCTTCTTTATCAGCTACAACAAGTAGATTAAACTTGTCTAGATCTTCATCCGACTTCTCTCTCGTCTTGTCTCCTTCTCCTTTATTTTCTTTCTGAGCAAGAGCTTGCTGTTCCATATTTCGAGCAATATTATAGTCTCGCTCTGCTCCTTTCAAATCATTATTTTGACGTTTGATTTCGGAACGAGCATAGTACCCATTAAAATAGTCTGGATATTTCTCCAAAATCTGATCCATATCCTCAATAGCTCCTTTGTAATCGGCTATTGTATTTCTCAACAATGCTCTATTGTAGATAGCCATATAATTATTCGGCTCATACTTTAGCACATTGTCAAAGTCTTCTATTGCATTATTATTATCACCCACTTGTGCTCGCAGTAGTCCTCTATTAAATCGGGCAATCACATTATTTGGCTCTGTATCAATTACTCTGTCATAATCAGCCATTGCACCCCTCAAATCACTATTCGAGTATTTCACTAACCCTCTATTAATGTAGTTACCAACAAACAAAGGATCAAGGTTTATAGCCTCATTCATATCAACCAACGCACTATCATATTGCTGAGTATAATAATAGAGAAGTCCTCTCATTGAATACGATTGTGAGTAATATTTATCTAACGAAATTGCTTTATTATAATCTTCAAAAGCCTTAATTGTATCACCACTTTCGATATGCATCGCACCTCTTGTAAGATAGCCTTGCGTATATTTTGGATGTGTTTTCAAGAGTTTATCCAAAGCATGCTCTGCTTTTTCATAATCTTTGGTTTGCACATAAACCACACCTGTATTTACAAGTGAAAATTTATCATTTGGATTGGAGTTAAGCACCATCGTATAGTCGTCCAAGGCTCCTTGATAGTTTTCTTGCGCTTGTCGAGCATCCGCCCTCAACTGATACACCCTTGTCATAAAAGGATTACGATCCAAAGCGAGTGTACAATCATCTTCTGTCCCTTTCAAATCATCCAGAAAATATTTTGCAATAGCACGATAGTAATAAGGCTCAGCAAGATATGGCTTTGCATTAATTGCCTGATTGAAATACTGTATTGCCAACACATAATCTTCATAGTAGAGTGCATTCCTACCAATAATGATTACACGATCTGTATTTATCTGAGCAAACATGTTAAGGCTGCAAATAAGAGTCAGGAGAAATGCTATTTTTCTTTTCACGTTGATTAGTAAGGGAGTTTGTTAAAATAAAGACTTTGGCAACAAATATATAAATTAAACTGAAGCTTAAAATAAAGAGAGGCTACAAGAACCTCTCTTTTAAATCTTTTTAGCTTTCATAAAAGTCGTCGTGGTAGTAGGAGTTTTTCTTCAAATAATAACTTCTGTCACCATAATACCTCGAAGTACCATAGTATCCTTCACGTCCTTTTACATCATTAAAGATCAGAGCTACATTGTTAATACCATCAGACTTAATCTGCGTTATCACACTCTTAAAGAACGACTTGCTTGTCTTATTCCTTCTTACCGCAAACAAGGTTACATCAACTTGTTTGGATAGGATATAAGCATCGGATACAAGTCCAACAGGACTACAGTCAACAATCACGTAGTCATATTTTTCTTTCAGCAACACCAATAAATCTTTCGCTTTTTGAGTTTTAATCAACTCACTAGGATTGGGAGGTAGGGTTCCTGCTGGAATAATATCAAATCCATACTCAGGATGCGATATCGTTATTTCATCTAGATCAACTTGTCCGATCAAATAGTTAGACACCCCTCGTTGTGATACAATATCTAGGGTTTTAGACACAGATGGGCGACGCAAGTCAAAGTCTAGTATAACAACCTTTTTACCCATCAGCTGATATACAGATGCAATATTAGTTGCTATAAATGTTTTTCCATCAGCAGGTTCTGAAGAGGTCACAAGAGTTGTAATCTTACTTTCTCTCTGAGCCAAATACTCTATTCTAACCCGTATATTTCGAAATGCCTCTGCAAAACTTGATTTTGGATAATTTCTTACCAAAACGACTTTTGATCCCGACTTCAATTTACTTGTAACGTTTTCAACTGTTCCAATCACAGGGAAGCCTGAAAGCTTCTCACATTCCTCTTTAGTTGCTATTGTAAAGTTCAAGACTTCCTCTTTCAAAACAACGAACAACAGTGGCAACAACAATCCCATCATCAAATGAAATGCTGTATTCTTACCTGGCGCTCCTGCATCTGATGCTCCTCCCACTTGACGTGCCTGACTCCAAATAGAGTTATCAGCAATGTTAGATGCCTTCTGAAACTCAACTTCTTGACGCTTTGTTCTCAAACTTAAGTCATATCTCTCATAAGTATTAAACTCTCGTTCATAAGCCAAAAGGTCTCTTTCTTGCGAAGGCAAATTGTCAATCTTAAGTTCAAGTAGCTCGTACTTTTTAACGAGTTCATCTTTTCTGCGCTGCAACTCGGTTTGCTGAATCTTAAGGTAATCTAAAACCTTAGCTCTAGCTTCGTTTACTTCTGTTACCTTCTTTTCGTAGATAGGATTCTTAGGTCCTAAATTTTTATAAGTATTTACGAGTTGGTTGTAAGCATCAACATAACTTGATAATGCTCCCAGATTCCCTGTAGCAATAAAGCCTGTAGGAAGCACCAATTCCTTATCCTCTAATATACCTTCAGTTACAGTCTCTGTTAGGAGAAGCAATGTACGCTCAATGGTAGCTAATTGATCTTTCTCCGAATCTGCCGTCTCAGCTTCTCTTTTTAGAGTAGGAGAAGTAATCTCATAAACCCCTGTTGTTTTTTGAAACCAATCCAGATTAGCTCTAGTTATAATTAGAGAGTCTCTTACAATCTCTAACTGCATATCAATAAATTCTAAAGCCTTATCAGTCTGTTCATTCTTCAATGCTAAGTTAGAATTCTGAAATTCTTCTACCAGAACTGACAAATAGTCAATATCTCGCTGAGGGACAGGACCACCCATCATCAAATTCATCATGCTAGATCCTCCAGTAACAGCAGCACCTACACGTCCATAAAATAAACCAATGAGTCCATCTTTAGTTAAGAATCGGAAAGAAAATGGCTCAAAGTTATCTTTATAATGCTCCGTTTTAGCAACCTTAATTATGAACATATCTGGATATTCAATCACCTTGCCATAAGGAATCTGTATCGAGAAACCTTCTATACCAGACTTTTCATCTCCAACTATATAGATCTCACAATGATTCTCATCTATAGGGGCAAAGTTAAACTCATAACGGTATGCAGCATCACCTACATACATCATAGTATCTATTTTAACCTCTTTACTTGAATAGAGATTTATTGTCTTATAACGTCCTTTTCGATAATAATCGACGAACATTTTTTGTGGCAAAGCATCTATAGTCCTACTCGCCATTTCATAAGACTGAAGAAGGATTATCTGATTATTATCATTACGTAAAATATTACCTAATGGCACAGCTCCTACACCAACTCCTGCGTTACCCTTCGCTTCTAGCTGAATAGTTGCCTGCACTTGATAATAAGGCACTATTGATTTATTTTCATAGTGAGCTATGAGCAGAAAGATAGGCACTGTGAACACAAAAAGATACCAGTGTTTTAATATACGATAAAACCAGAGAACAAAGTCAAACGAAAGTGTCGTTCTGGCTTTGACCTCCTCAAAATAAGGATCTGAGGTCTGTAAACTTGGTATTTTATTATCGTCCATCATATAGAATTGTCTATTTCACTTTTCCAATATAAGCACTAAAACTTATAGGTTGATACAAAGAATAAGAATGTTAAGGGTGTCATCACCATAGTTATAAAAGAGTTGACTGAGGTCACATTAAAGAATGCATTTTTACTTGTAGCAAAGTAAATCACATCATTAGGCTTTACGTAATAAAATTCAGACTGAATCACATCCTGCGATCTCAAATCAAATTCCTTTATTATATCTCTACCATCTTCTCCCTTTCTCACTATCTTAACTCGGCTCAAGTCCATACGTTCTGTGGTCTGACCAGAGATTGCTAAGGCTTGATAAATTGTCAAATTTTCTTTATACACCCGATAAGCTCCTTGTCTCTCATTAGCATATATATAGAAATTATTGTTGAGCAAAGATAGTTTCACTTGAGCATCTAAGATGGACTCTCTCATCACATCCTGAATTTTCAGCTCAGCCTCTTGCACAGTTAATCCTGCTACTTTCACGGCTCCAAAGAAAGGCAAAATGACAGTACTATCTTCATATACAACAAGTCCGATGCCAGACTGTTCACCAGGGCTATTAGCTAAAATAGAACGATAAAGCTGCAACGTCTCTTCATCGCTAGTAGATATCTGACAACTAACATTGTCTCTCACCGCCAATCGATACTCCTCAAAACCAACTAAAGGATAATCCTTTGGCAAGGTTTGCATATAATTGGTTTCCTCACTAGAAATACACGAAGAAACAGCCACGATAAGCACAAAGAATGATAATATGTAATAAAAAGTCTTCTTCATATCAAAACAGTCTTATTGCCATTACCAAAATAGTAATAAAGGATGTTATTAACCCAAAGAGCCCGACAAA
>JASLEN010000221.1 GCA_030151105.1 Dysgonomonas sp. | reverse complement strand
ATCCGAAACTCAAGTAGAATTGAAATGGAAAGCAACACTTGACCCTCAAGAACAGAGTGCTGTGGCCAACAATTATATTGTTTACACAAGAGTAAATGATGGAGGCTTTGACAATGGACAATTGGTGAAAGGAACTTCTTTAAAACTGAATATAGACAAAGATAAAACATATAGTTACAAAATAACCGCAGCAAATGCAGGAGGTGAAAGTTTTCCTTCCGAAATATTATCCGTGTGTCGCAAGACAAATGAGAGTGGAATTGTGTTAATTGTAAATGGATTTGATAGGCTATCTGCTCCATTTAGTTTTGCGACCTCAGATAGTATTGCTGGCTTTGTAGATGACATAGATCATGGTGTACCCTACATCAACCAATACAATTATATTGGCAGTCAAAAAGAATTTAGACGAAAGATTCCTTGGATGGATGACGATGCGTCAGGCTTTGGCGACAGCTATGGCAATCGTGAGACTATGCTGATTGCGGGCAATACATTCGACTATCCAGCAATACATGGAAAGGCTATTGCAGAAAACGGATATTCCTTCATTTCTGCTAGTAGAGACGCTGTAACTGATGGACAAGTGGATATGACGCAATATCCTCTAGTAGATCTCATTCTTGGGAAACAGAAACAAACCAAAATAGGTAGAGGCGTATTTGAAGCCAGATACAAAACCTTCTCCTCCGAATTGCAATCCAAAATCAAAGAATATTGCGCCAATGGAGGAAACATCTTAGTTAGTGGAGCTTTTGTAGGTTCAGACCTATGGGATACAGAGCACGTAAACAAAGCTGATCAAATATTTGCATCCGAAGTCTTGAAATATAAATGGCGAGTAGGAAGAGCAGCTATAGAGGGCAATGTGAAAACTGTTGCATCCCCATTTACACTATTGCAAGGCAACTACTCATTCCACCACCAATTGAATACAGAGATGTATGTAGTAGAATCTCCTGATGCAGTAGAACCTGTAGGAGAACATTCACATACCATTTTGCGCTATTCGGAGAATAATTTGAGCGCAGGAATAGCTTCAGCAGAACAATATAAAACAATCGTTATTGGCTTTCCATTTGAGACAATAAAAGAAGAGAAAGAACGAGCCTCATTTATGAAAAATATTCTAGATTTTATATTTCAAAAATAAAATTGTTTAATAAGATTGAAGGATGGACTGTCGAATTTTATATTCAACAGTCCATTTTCTATTTAGAAAATATCCATTCCCAAAATCAATTGTGAAAATTGTTGAATAACTACCCACCTATAGTCTAAATAGAGAGTTGCCAAGAGATAGCTCACACAGGGATGCTCCATTCTAAAATCAGGCAAATTCGTCGAATCTATCGCTCATTTCAGACATCCTCACTTAGATGTGTTCTACAGCATACTTGTACTTTTTTGGAGGTGTTCTGCACTATTTTGGTTGCCTCAACTCTTCAAAGAGAATAGATTTGTAATAAACGTTAACAGATTCTATCCTCACCGTAGGAAGAATTGAGAGATAAAAGCACGCCAATCTAAAAATCTAAAGAAAACAAGTTTAAATCTATAAAGCACAAAACAAAAATCTAACAAGAGAACAAAAGGAATTTTAAGTCTTAGACTAAAAAGGAAGTAAATCAACAAAACAATTTGTTAACTAATAATAAGAAAACTATGAGTGTATTCCAATGTAATTTTAAACGCAAGTGGAGTTTATGGCAAATTATTATGCTTGTCATGCTAACACTTGGAGCAAATGTGTTTGCGCAAACACAACGCACTGTGTCTGGAATAGTTACCGACACCAACAATGATCCGCTTATAGGGGTAAGCGTGATGGTCAAAGGTACTACCAATGGTGGTATGACTGATTTGGATGGCGCATACTCTTTGAAAGGAGTGGGGGATAATGCTACCCTCGTTTTTTCATATATAGGGCATGTTACACAAGAAATAAAACTAGGAGACAGAACTAAATTAGACATCGTTCTGAAAGAAGATTCACGTACCTTAGACGAGGTAGTGGTAGTGGGTTATGGAACTCAAAAGAAAGTCAACCTATCCGGTTCTGTAGATGCCATAAAGATGGACGAATTGATAGAAAGTCGCCCTATATCTAATATCTCGCAAGGACTTGCAGGACTTGCGGCAGGTGTGCAAGTGACATCTGGCTCTAATAGACCAGGAGAAAATAATGCTTCTATTATGATTCGTGGTCAAGGAACATTAAACAATTCTGCTCCATTGGTGATCATTGACGGAATAGAAGGAAACTTTAACTCCGTAAATCCTCAAGACATTGAAGACCTATCGGTATTGAAAGATGCTGCTTCTGCTTCTATCTATGGTTCTAAAGCTGCAAATGGAGTTATCCTCATCACTACTAAAAAAGGTAAATCGGGAAATGTAAAAATAGACTACAATGGATATGTATCATGGGAATCTGTAGGAAAAACATTCGATCTAGTATCCAATTATGCAGACTATATGGGGCTAATCAATGAAGGATATACCAACTCTGGGCAACCAGCACGCTTTTCACAAGACAAAATTGATGAGTGGAGAGCTGGAACAGATGCCTTAAAATATCCCAACACCGATCTAATGAAAGAAATGTTCTCTACTTCTGTAGGAACAAACCACAATCTCTCGGTGAGTGGAGGTTCTGACAAAACAACTTTTTATGCATCATTTGGATATCTTGATACACCAGGTGTAATGGAAAAAGCTGGATTCAAAAAATATAGTGCAAGAGCAAATGTGGAGACTAAGGTTCAGCCTTGGTTAAAGTTGGGAGTAAATACAAATGGTTATGTAGGCTTTACAGAGCCAGGAACAAACCAAGTGAAAGATATTTTCACCTTTGCTGCTGCAACTACTCCAGGAATGGTACTAAGAGCACCAGATGGACGCTACGGAGGTATGAACAACGACAAAGGTGATGCTCAAGCAGCAAATAACAACCCTCTATACAGATTGAATAATATTTCAGGAGATATTGAACGTAGAAACTTAAAGACTCGTTTCTATGGGATCATCAACCCTCTTGAAGGTTTAACTATCATGGGGTCATACAACTATGAGTTTACAAACAAAACGGATGATTCTAAACCCGTTTCTGTACCATTATGGAACTTCTATAATGAAACTGTTGACCCTAAAATTGTGAGAACATCAATAAGAAACAAAGATGAAAAATGGTTCAGATACTTGATGGATGCAACTGTGAACTACACTAGAGATATCTCGAAACTGAACTTTTCGATAATGGGAGGTGCTAGCCAAGAACTCTTTAGATACAAGTGGTTCCAAACATCAAGACAAGACTTACTTGACCCAGGGCTAGGAACTATAGATGGTGCAACAGGACAATCAACATCAAGTGGTAACACCGTAGAATGGGCTATGCGATCTTTCTTTGGTCGTTTGAACATGAATTGGGACAATAAATATTTGTTTGAATTCAACCTTCGTGCTGATGGATCATCACGCTTTACAAAAGATCAGCGTTGGGGCTACTTCCCTTCCGCATCAGCCGCTTGGAGAATGGATCAAGAAGCATTTATGGCTCCACTTTCATCTACATGGTTGAGTAATATGAAACTACGTCTATCGTATGGAGTATTAGGAAACAACGTATTAGACACTGACAATCCTGACACAGGAGGAAACTATATGTCTCAAGCGACATACGATCCAGCTCACTACATCCTAAATAATATACTAGCAATGGGTGTAGCTCAAAAAGGCATTCCAAATCCTTTATTGACATGGGAGTCAACTAAAATAGCAGACGTTGGAATTGATTTCGGATTCTTGAATAATAGATTGACATCTACTATCGACTATTTCCACAAAACAACTGAAGATATTCTCATCAACCTTCCAGCTCCATTGGTGAATGGAAATGCAACTATCCCACGTCAAAATGCAGCGACAGTAGTAAATCAAGGATTGGAAATTACAGCTGGATGGAACGACAAAATTGGCGATGTTACTTACTATGCTAGTGGAAACGTTACTTTCTTGAAAAATGAGGTAACCAAGTTTAAAGGAGACGAAGCTACTATTTCTGGAGCCAACATGATAAAAGAAGGTCACCCTATCAATACACAGTATGTGCGTATAGTAGATAGATTGGTGCAAACTCAAGCAGACTTAGACTATGTGAAATCTATTATTGATAACGCACCTGTTGATGCTTCAGGGAAAAAGAGAGATCCATTCTCTGGAAAAACACCTCAACTTGGAGACTTGCTATATAAAGATTTGAACGGAGATGGCATTATCAATGATGAAGATAGAACAGCTATTGGAAATGGTTCTAATCCTAAATTCACATTTGGGATGAATCTAGGAGCAGCATGGAAAGGCATCGATTTTTCTATACTAATGCAAGGAGCAACAGGAATGAAAGTATATTGGAATGATAACTACTTCAGACCATCTGTGCGCACAGGGTATCAAATCAATCAAAAAATTGCTGATGGACGCTGGTATCAAGGTAGAGAAGGCGATGCATCATACCCTCGACTACTTGAGTATTCTGATGATAGAAATACTAAAGCGAGTGATTTCTGGTTGCAAAACAAATCATATTTCAAAATCAGAAATATACAATTGGGTTATAGTCTACCAAAAGAATGGATAACTAAAGCAGGACTTGAAAAACTTAGAATTTATGGAAGTTTAGAAAACTTCTTCACATTCACAAGTTATGATGGGCTAGATCCAGAAGTAAGTGGAGTAACATATCCAGCAATGAAACAAGCTGTGATAGGGGTAAACGTATCATTCTAAAAAAGAAACAACATGAGAAAATATATACATTACATACTGTTTTTTGTAGGAATCACAACTATCTTAAGTTCATGTTATGACTTGGATAGAGATCCTTATGATAAAGTAAAAGAAGAAACCTTCTGGCAAACAGAAGCACAAGTTAAGCAAGGAATAATGGGTGTCTATAATAGTCTTAAGGAAGATTATGGATATGGATTAAAATTTGCTGAAGACAACTTAACAGACATAGGCGTTGGTTATGACAATCAAGGCTATGGTCCTGCACTACTAGGCACATATACAGATAGAACAGCTCTGGTCGAAAACAAATGGAAAGCTCAATACGATTGCGTACAAAGAGCGAATACAGCAATCAGAAAAACATCTGGTGCTGAACTTTCTGATAGCTTCAAGAACATACATATTGCAGAGGCTAAATTTTTGAGAGCATTAGCCTATTTTGATCTCGCAACTTACTATGGAGCTGTGCCTTTATATGATGAAACGATTGTATTACAAGATGATTATAACAACCTAAAGAATCCACGTAGTCCATTAGCAGATGTGTATGCATTTATCCTAAAAGACTTGAAAGATGTTTTAGATAGTGAACTTCCTATAAACTGGGCTAAAGCAGACTATGGGCGTGCAACCAAAGGAGCAGCTTATGCTCTCAGAGCAAAAGTGCATCTATATATGAAAAAATATGATCTAGCAGTAGCTGACTTTGAAGAAATTATTCTTGACAAATCTAGCAAAGGCTACGGATATAGCTTGCATCCTAACTATGCTCAACTGTTTACTCCAGAAGGCGACAGCAGCTCTGAAATGATTTTTGCAATCCAAAACTCAGGAGGAGTAGGACTAGACTATGGAATGAAAATGGCATTCTACATGGGTACTAGAAGCACCTTTGGAAGCGATTGGAACAATGTGATGCCATCTGTTACTCTGGCAGATATGTATGAGATGAAAGATGGAAAACCTTTCAACTGGAACGACTTTATTCCAGATTTCGATAAGTTCGAAATTGTTACAAGTGATAACGGCAAGACATCAGAAGTTCATAAAGCTAAAGAGGAGACCTTCTTAAGTACCTTAGTGAAAAAAGATGATGGTTCTGTTGTGGTTGAAAACTACCCTAAGAATCTAGCAATTTTACAAGATATGTACGACCAACGTGACCCTCGTATGGGACAAACTATTCTACTTCCATATACTAAATACAATGGATGGGTAAGTAATACAAACAAGGAATGTGAGTTTGTGATTGCAAGAAACATGGGTCCAAATGAAGTAAACGGTTTTATCCGCATTAATGGGTCGTGGGGAGAAAACTATGTTTTCCGTAAATTTGTACCAGAAGGCAACATGAATGGAGGTCTCAATAATAGAGAGCATACTCCTATCAACTTTGCCCTGCTCCGACTTGCAGATGTTTACCTAATGTATGCTGAAGCTAAAAGTATGCTTGGAGATCAAGGTACTGCAGTAGAGTATATCAACAAGGTACGTCAACGTCCGTCCACAAATCTACCTGCACTAAACAGTGGCCCAAGTTGGTTGGCTGCAACTACGCAAGACCAAGTAATGGATCGTATCAAACACGAACGTGCAGTAGAACTTGCAGCAGAAGGACATAGATTTAACGACATACGTAGATGGGGTGATATTTCTAAGATTTTCCCTACATCTTCTACCAGAATTAATGGTGTCTTAGGGCAAAGAATAGTGTCTCGTAGCTTCACGGAGCGTGATATGCTATGGCCAGTTCCAGGAGTAGAGATTGAGAGAAACCCTCTACTTAAACCGAACAATCCAGGATGGGAATAATAAGAATATAGAATAATAATGACTTAATGATTGACAAATATGAGTACCTTGTGCTTATGCTTGTCAATCATTAAGCTTTATACCAAATATGAAATACCATGATTAAACGAATAACCTTATTTACCCTACTAAGCATAGCATTCTCCTTCAAGCTATTTGCTTATACTGAAAAGAATCTTCTCCTTAAGCAAGCCGATAGAGAGAAAGTGAAAAACTCACTTATTCTCAATCAAAAATGGGTTCCCTACCCTTCCTATTCTGACAGAAATGGCTGGGACAAATTATTGAAACAGCACAAACAAGGAGTCATAGAAAAAGGTGAACAATACCTAGACTATGAATGGCAAGTTGTGAAAATGACTGACTATCTAGAGTTCGAGAAGAGTGGGAACAGAACTATCATGGAAAAGCCCTTCAACAGCAACAACTCAGCCATTGTCAATCTATTGATGGCAGAACTAGCAGAGGGTAAAGGTAGATTCATCCCCCAACTAGCTAATGGTGTTTTCAATAGCTGCGAAATGACTTCATGGGTGCTCTCAGCACATCTTGCTCCTTATCAAAAGAACAAACGTTCCATCCCCGATTATAAAGAACAAGTGATAGACCTAGGTTCTGGCAACTTAAGTTCATTACTTGCATGGACGTATTATTTTCTGAATACTGAGTTTGACAAAATTGATCCTATTATATCACAAAGACTTCACTCTGAACTTAAAAAAAGGACAATGGATGCCTATATGGAACAGGATCACTTCTGGTGGATGGCGTTCAACTATAAACCTGGACAGATGGTAAACAATTGGAATCCATGGTGCAACTTCAATGTTCTACAATGTTTTATGCTCTTAGAAAATGATAAAGATAAATTGGCTGATGCTGTATATAGAACGATGACTTCTGTTGACCAATTCATCAATTACTCTCACATTGACGGAGCTTGCGAAGAAGGACCATCCTATTGGGGACATGCTGCTGGAAAAATGTACGACTATCTACAATTATTAGCAGATGCTACAGACAATGAGGTATCTATTTTCAATATTCCTCAAATTAAAGCGATGGGTGAATATATTTCTCGCTCCTATGTAGGTAATCAGTGGGTTGTCAATTTTGCTGATGCTTCGGCAAAAGGAGGATGGGATTCTCAGCTGATCTATCGCTATGGAAAGGCTGTGGATAGTGATGAAATGAAACAATTTGCAGCTTATGTTAATCAAGACAAGGAAAAATTCAGAGTGTCAAACGATATTTTCAGAACACTACAAAGCCTACTTTCAGAAGAAGAATTACAAGTTATAAAATTGGATTATAAAACCCCTAACTATACATGGTATCCCGAAACAGAGTTCTGCTACATGAAAAATGCGCAGTTCTTTGTAGCAGCTAAAGGTGGATACAATAATGAGAGTCATAATCACAATGATACAGGAACTTTTTCGCTTTATTTCAACAACACTCCATTCTTTATTGATGCAGGAGTGGGCACGTACACACGTCAAACATTTAGCAGCGAACGTTATAATATCTGGACAATGCAGAGCGACTATCACAATGTTCCGATGATTAATGGACAATCACAACATTTTGGGGCAGCATACAAAGCGTCCAATGCCAGATTCAATCCCAAAGCACAAAGCTTCTCGCTAGATATTGCTAAAGCATATGGAGAAGAAGCTAAAGTCACAAATTGGGAGAGAACTTATACTCTAAAAAACAATGGATTAGAAATAAAAGATAATTTTAAACTAACAAGTGTAGACTCTGAAAACATCTCCAACTTTCTAGTATGGGGCACGCCAGACATCTCTAAAAATGGAGTGATAACAGTGGAGGTAGATGGTGTTAAACTATATCTTAGATATGATGCTAACCAGTTTACTCCTTCTGTGAAAGCTATTCAGTTAGATGATCCTCGCCTATCAAATGTATGGGGCGAAACTATCCATCGAGTGTCACTAACAGCAAAAAATAAAATAAATACAGGAACATATAAATTCACAATAACATACAAATAAAAGTTTAAGCAATGAGATATACATTACTTTCTTTATTAGTGTTTGCTAGTTCAATACTTCTAGCACAAAAGCAGGATCAGGATCCAAGAATCCCACCTGCAAAAGATTTAATTAAGTATAAAATTCCAAAGAATGACATCTACAAAAAAGGGTGGATAGACTTCAATAAAAATGGCAAGATGGATGTCTATGAAGACCCCAATGCCAAACTTGAAGACAGAATTGAAGACCTGCTGAATCAAATGAATCTGGAGGAAAAAACCAATCAAATGGTTACGCTCTATGGCTACAAAAGAGTATTGCAAGACGATTTACCAAATCCTGAATGGAAGAATAAACTTTGGAAAGATGGAATGGGAGCAATTGATGAACACCTCAACGGCTTCCAACAATGGGGGCTTCCACCTTCTGACAATCCTTTTGTATGGCCAGCATCTCGCCATGCTTGGGCATTGAATGAGGTACAACGTTTCTTCATCGAAGAAACTCGTTTGGGAATCCCTGTAGATTTCACAAATGAGGGAATACGAGGTGTAGAAAGTTATATCGCAACCAATTTTCCCACTCAACTAGGACTAGGACATACTTGGAACAGAGATTTAGTGAAAAAAGTCGGTTACATAACTGGTCGTGAAGGAAGGCTTCTTGGATATACAAATGTATATGCACC
>JASLEN010000196.1 GCA_030151105.1 Dysgonomonas sp. | reverse complement strand
GCTCTTCTTTGTTATATATACTTATAAGACTATAGATTTGAAGAAGTATGGCTTCCACAAAATGAAATTTCAATTTTCTATTGTGCGTCGTATTCTCAATATATCATCCTTTACGATGCTGCAAAACCTAATTTCAGTATCGACATGGCTGTTGTTTTTTATGGCAATAGAACATCATTCAGCTCGAGATCTAGCAATTACAAATATTGTAAGAACTTTCTATATTCTGTTCTTTATTCCTCTCAATGCCTTTTCTACTACTGCTAATACCTTGGTGGGTAATACGATGGGTGCCGGAAAAATCATGGATGTGATACCACTTATCAAGCGAGTCTGTATTATGAGTGTGAGTGTCATTTTTGTGGTAATGGCAATGACTCTAGCAGCTCCTGAATTTTGGATCTCGTTGATTGCATCTAAAGAAGATTTAAGCCTTGCTCCCCAGTCTGTTGGTCCTTTGTTGGTTGTGGTTGTGGCTCTTCCAATTTATTCCCTAAGTACAGTGTTGTTTAACTCTATTTCGGGAACAGGAAATACACGAGCGGCTTTGTTGTTAGAGGTTGGTGTACTGGTAGCTTATGTGCTTTATATGTATTGGATTGTTGTTCTCAAACAATCGCCTGTGGCAGTTTGTTGGACAGTGGAATATGTATATTGGGGTGGAATATTGATTTGTTCATTCTTCTACTTGAAGTATGCTAGGTGGCAAACAAAACAAATTTAATAGTTATTTATCTTGGATATTTTAACGCATACTCTATCTGGAGTTGCCGTAGCTACTTGTGTGGCGTCTTTTGCTCCAAAGGTTAACGAGCGACTAAGTCTAGTCTTGGTTGGTGCTTTAGGAGGAGCTTTTCCAGACTTAGATGCTATTAGTTTGTGGTCTCGTTTTGATGGAACAATAGGTAAATTGTTTGCTCTTCCCGCTAAAGGCAGCGTCATATATAGCAGTAAGTATTGGTATTCGCATCATGGTTTTTTGCACTCACTACTAGCTAGTTTGCTGATTGGGATTGCGTTGTTGATTGCTTTGTTTTTCCTTCAAAAAAATAAAAAATCAATACTTTCATTTTTGCAATCTAAGAAGTTGTATTTCATCACTTTTGTTTTCGCCTATTGGGCGCACTTGGCAGGAGACTTGCCTACACCATCTTCGGCTTGGGGAGGAGTAGCCCTATTTTGGCCTTCCTTAGAATATGTAGGGGGATATGGTAAGATTTGGTGGTGGAACAATTACGATATTTTTCTTATTGTAATGCTTTGTATTGCTCTGAATGTGACAATACTTCTTTGTTCAAAATTCTTGAAGAGTAAAATTAAAGTAATTACGACTACAACTTTTGCCCTTTGTTTTGCTTTTATTATTTTTCAAGTAAATACTCGTCAGTTTGATTATGCCTATTCTAATGACAGTTCACGATATAGTGAAATGGAACAGAAATCAAAGGAGGAGCAAAGGAGGATTTTAGGTAACTCTCTGTATAATATGATGGTTTCGCTAGATAATAAACTGAAAATTTACTTCTAACTTGCTCTTTGGTTTAAAGCTCTTTCATCATTTCATATTGTAAACCCGCAAGAGGGATACCAAAGCTGTTGATAAACTTTTCCATTGGGAGATATCCTTTTTCAGTGTTTAATATTTTGAGTGAGGGATATTTATTTCTCTCTATCATGTTGTTCAATAATAGAGATGCTATGCCTTGCTTTCTGTAATCCTTATCCACAGCTATTTGTGTAATGTCTCCAGAATTTGGATCTAAAACGCCATAACCTATAAGCGTTTCTTGAAGGAAACATCCCGCAAAATAAAAATCGTCTTTTCGTCTCATAATGGACTCTAAGCTGTTTTGCCACGGGGGTTGAAAGTCCCAGAATGAGGAACATTCTTCAATTTGAGCAAATTCTATTTCTTGTAACTTATAATCATCCGAAACAGTGGTTTCTCTCTTAACTAGTTGTTGAGAATCTATGAAGTAGTAATTAAATTCTCTTGAGATTTCAAATCCTTGATTCTTATATATATTGAAGGCTGCTGCATTGTGTTGCAAGACTTCGAGCAGATATTGTTCTATTCCTTTTTCTCTTAGATATGGAATAGAGGCTTCAAATATTTTGCCAGCTAGCTTCTGTCCTCTATATTCCTTTATTGTTCCAGTCCCTGTGTCGTAGGCTGTGGCTTTGCCCAAGTGCGATCCTATACCATTGAACGTAAAACTAACTAATTTGTTAGAATCGAATGCTCCAAATGAGTGTGACGCAGAAAACCCTCTACGTTCGAGCATCACTTGTAGGGCTTCTTTGCTAATTGTAGGTGCATCATAATCTGCAAATGCTTGGCTAAATGCTTCGTATAATGTGTCGAACGATACGCCTTCTAATCTTCTAATTTCTATCATATATTCAAATAAAATTCTTCCACTAATTCCTTAAAACTAGGATTGTAAATATGCCTAGACTCTTCTATCACTAATTTGTTCTCGTTAGTTGGTAGATTCTCTTTCGATAGTTCTATCAAAATTCGTTTAGGTATTGAAGTGGGTGTTGGATACACATCTACCAATCTATTTATATACAAATTATATTGTGGGGCTAATGATATTAACCTCTCCTTATACTCATGTGGATATATTAATGAGAGTTTTCCTTGCTTAGTTAATAGTTTTGATGAAAAGTCTAATAAATCTTCTACAGAAAGACTATCTGTGTGTCTAGCCAGATTCCGTTGGTTATCATCAGACTTTAGAGAGTCGTTGAAAAATGGTGGATTAGAGACAATCAGGTCGTACTTATTATCTGAAGAAAGCTCCTGTAAGGAAATTTCTTCTGTGGCAATCCGATCGTGATATGGCGATTTATTGATGTTCGTTTTTGCTTGATCTATTGCACTATTATCAATGTCTATTGCAGTGATTGTCAAATCACTATTTCGCTGTGCCATCATCAGTGATATAAGACCTGTTCCTGTACCAATATCCAAAGCATTAATGGCATTGGAAACATCAACCCAAGCCCCAAGTAATACTCCATCCGTTCCCACTTTCATGGCGCATTGATCATGATAGACAGTGAATTTTTGGAACTTGAAATAAGGATTGGGCTGACGTTTTGCCATTTTATTCTTTTTAATTGTAAAGCATGTAGATAGAATCTGGAGTATATTCAGCCTCAGGTCCGTAGATAATCCAGTCTGTCAGTACCTCTTGGATAGGGTATGACTTTATGTCGCCCTCGTTTAAGCCCGCAATCCAATATGGCTGATTGAGCAATTGCCCTGTGATAGTTCCTCCCTCTATAGCTTGCACCTCATACCAAAGATGTTCTTTGTCTGTAGCCTCTTTTGCATCATCTGTTGTTAATCCCAATTTAACTAGGAATCTCCACTCAGACTCTTCTTCTTTCTTCCCAAATAACTTTCCTAAGAAAGATTTCTTCTCTTCTTTTTTAGGTCCATATTTATCGAATGTTTCTTTGTACATATTAAAGCGTTCTTTGGCTAAAGCACTCATACGCAGTGTTTCATCGTTTCGAATAAAGAAAATTGGATTGTCTGCTAAAGTACTTGCGAAGATTTCGGGCGAAGTCAGATTACCTTCTTCCACTGCAAATAGCACTCCCGATGGTTCAGAGTGTACATTGTAACTGCCATCTTCTTCTGTTCTATCTTTTATTCCACCCAATACATCTGCTGGAAATTCGCTCAAAGCTTCTTCCCATCTTAGCCAACATAGATTTAACCCTAGTCCATCATAACCTACTCTGAATGATTGATTCTCAGTGTGATGTTCCATGATGAATAAGTTGGCAGCAGTATTAATCAAGTTATGCATTTGTTGTGCTCCAGACTTGATGTTTACTAGCTCCAATTCCATTGAACCACAGCGATGTAACCCATGAGTGTGCATCCAGTATTGAGTTTCGCCATTCTCCTTCTCATCATACACGGCATGTATCACATATAGATAGTTTGGAGATGGAGGAATGCTTGACTCAGCACTCATTTTTAGCCAATGAGGTGATAATAAACGTAGCGACGAGAAATCAATAACAAGACACGACTCTGGTACTAAAGTATGTAGCACTTTCAGTTGAAACAAGAACGAAGTCATAGGGTTATCCGCAAATCTGGTGCTAATATCCAAGTATATAGGAGTCTTAGTCGCCTGTTCCATGGATGCATCATCTATGGTATTAGCAAATGAAAAAGAACGCAAGTCGAGTCCTTCTGTTGACTGTGGAGAAATCAAAAGTGTAAACTCATCCTCGTCGTATTCTACGACAGCTTCGTAGCAGATTGTATCTTCATCTAAGTCCATATCTTCTGGAACATCGAAAGAAATCAATTTGAACTTTTTGTTTGATTCTAAAGCTTTTTTGACTTTATCCTTGTCAAAAGTATAGTTTTCATCTCTTGGTATAATTCCCATATATGAAGGAAGCTTAAGCCCTTCGTGTTCGTTTAGGCTTTGGTAGATTTCGTTATTCTCCATGTTTTGTAAATTTATTTATTTCATTTATATCTTATCAGACGTGTGTTTTGCAGATTATGTTAACTCTAAAACAAATATAATGCAATTTGAATAGATGTTGATTGAATTTGTTGATAAAGGTTGGCACAGATTTTGTTTAATACTAGTTGTACTATTGTTTTATTATGTAAATTAGCACGCTAAGCGATATCTATTTTAAGATGCTTAGCAACAAATATAGAAGACCAAAACTTATATGTTCAATAAAAAAACGGACTTTCTAGGGCTCGAAGGCTCTAACGAACCAGTTATTTCTATCATTACTAACGATTTTAATGATGGAGACTGCGAAATAGATGAAAAAGAACTGAAGGAGGAATTGCCCATTCTTCCACTGCGCAATACTGTTATTTTTCCTGGTACAAGCATGCCTGTGGCAGTAGGACGAAAAAAGTCAAAGCGCTTAATTCAGAGTTTAAATAAACAAAGAGGAAAACTTGTCGGACTTGTCTGCCAAAAGGACGCAGATGTTGAGGATCCAGAATTTGACGATTTGTACGATATAGGGGTAATAGGAGAGGTTATTAGAGTAATAGAATTACCAGATAGCGAAAATGTGACTGTGCTATTTCAAGCCAAAAAACGTTTTCGTCTAACAAGTCTTACTCAAACAGAACCTTTCTGGAAAGGAAAATACACAATAGAAGAGTGTGTTCCTGTTTCTGATACCGATCCCGAATATCAGGCATTGCTCGATTCTATTCGAGAAATGACTATTCAGATGCTTCGTTTATATGGCGAACCTCCAAAAGAATTTATCAACCGTATCAATTCTGACTCTATTGCAAGTCTTTTGGTCAACTATTGCTGTACCAATCTTCCAGTTTCGGGAGAGGAAAAGCAGTCTCTATTGGAGATGATTAGTGAGAAAGAACGTGCTTATAAACTTCTTGTAATCTTGAATCGTGAGGTGCAAATGATGGAGATGAAAGCGAGTATTCAGCTAAAAACTCGTGAAGAACTCAATCAGCAGCAAAAAGAATATTTCTTGCAACAGCAATTGCGTACCATTCAAG
>JASLEN010000160.1 GCA_030151105.1 Dysgonomonas sp. | reverse complement strand
AATAGACTTACTCATATATTGAAATGGTACCCAATGGCTGAACGAGATAGTTTTTGGCAGGAGTTTATTATTTATTTCAATGGATATGACGATAATCAAATAGCTTTCCCAATTCAAAGATTAATTGATTGGGCTTGGATGCCAAATATATCTACTCTATCAGATGATGAAACTGCAAAACTTGTAGCTCAAACTTTAGCTTGGATTTTATCCACTACAAATACAAAACTTCGAGACCAGACTACAAAAGCATTAGTAAATTTGCTAGAACAAAAACCGAATGTGTTGATTGGGCTATTAAAAACCTTTCAAGATGTAGATGATCTGTATATATTAGAACGATTATATGCTGTAACTTATGGTTGTGTCTTACGAACTGAAAAGGATGAATCAGTCAAACTAATTGCAGAATATGTATATAATACTATTTTCAAAAATGGCAATCCTCCGAAACATGTATTACTTAGGGATTATGCTAGAAATATAATTGAATACGCTATGCATAAACGTCTTTTTGAAGAAGTTGGTATTCGGTTGATACGTCCTCCATATAATAGTGAAATGCCAGAGCTACCAACGGAAGAAGATATAAAAAAGCTTAAGATAGAATTTGAAGATAACCCAAATTATAAATTTGACTATAGTAGTCAACATAATGCAATATATTATTCTTTAATAGATAGCATTAGTGATTTTGGTCGTTACATTGTTGAATCTAGTGTTGATAATTTTTCGTCTACGCCATTTAGAGAGGAGAGAAAGTATGAGCAATTTTATAATTCTTTGGATGATGGCTTAAAGGGAATATTAACAGCCTTCATTGATGCTCAAGTAAAACTGAAGAAGTACAAACTAGTTTTAGAGCCAAATATTCGTCAAGGACTTTCATATACGAAAAAACAAATACAGTATATTGACTTACTTAAAGATACAATATCTCTATGCAAAAGTACAATTTCAGATTGGGTTGATAATAAAGAACAAGAAGAGTATCTTTATACATCTATAATACCCTATTATGAAGATAAAATAGAACACGGAAATAGAAAGCCTATTTTTAATTCATATCCTATTCGTTATTGGATTATTCAGCGAGTATTTGAACTCGGCTATGATAAAAAGATACATGGAGAATATGATAGTTGGGCTACAAGGGCAAGTTTATATAGTCAACATAAAATAGAACGTATAGGTAAGAAATATCAATGGATAGCATTTTATGAAATATTTTCTCGATTGGCTGATAATTATAAGTTTAAAGATGGTTGGAGAGGAGATAAATATGAGTACTTTAAAGGTGCTTGGCAAGCATCTCTCAGAAATATTGACCCTGCAACTACAATGCTAAACAAAATAGAAGAGGATTCGGAAGAAATATTAGATATTAATACCCTTAATAAATGGTGGAAAGACAAAGATTTCAATAATTGGGATGGAGAAGATTTTTCTTGGATTTTAATACAAGATGATTTAATCCAACCTCCTAAAATCATAAAAAAAGAGGATGAATTCAAAGATCCTTGGTTACAATTAAGCTATAGCAAACGTTGGATTGAACCTAAAAAATTAGGAGAGGAGAATTTCTTGAGTAAAACGAAGCAAGTTTGCTATAATCTGGAAGGATATTTAGTAAAGATAAAAGACAAAGATAAGATTGTTAAACACTTACAAAAAAAGAACTTCTGGGGAAGATATATGCCAGAAAAAGATGGTGGAGGCTTCTCTTCTCTAATTAACAGAGAGAAATTTTGGTCTCCTGCTTATAATGATGAAAATACGGAACGTAGTAAAGAACTTTGGGAAACTCTAAGAGGAACAAGACATAAGATAATGATTACAGATACTGTAGCAAAGGGACATATGGAAGACGACAAATCAGGAACATTACCCTCTTATAGAATTCCAACACAATACATCTTCAATAATATGGGACTCCAGTATGCACCAATTGACGGAGATTTAAAGAACAAGTCTGGCAAAATTATTGTTACAAACTGTAATCCAAATGGACTTATGATAAGAGAGAGAGAGTTTCTTGAGTTTTTACAGAAGTATGACCTTGATATAATATGGACTTTGCTTGGCGAAAAAATCTCTTACTCCAATAATAGAGATGAAAAATCATATTACAAAGTTATATGTGGAGTTTACTTTTTGGAGGAAGGTAAAATAAAAGGGGGAATGAAAATGTATGATAGAGAATAATTATATGCAACTATACTGTTATCAAGCAGAATGTGGTGATGCTTTTCGTATTCGCTATATTGGTGATGATAATAAATTTCATAATATTTCGTAGACTCTGGATATGAAAGGACATATAGACATATATTGCAATCAGAAATTGAGGCTATATTCCAAGCAAAAGAAGTTATTGATTTATGGATTGTATCCCATATTCATGATGACCATATTGGAGGGATAATTAAGTATATTAAAGCTATAAAAGATGATGAAATTACGGATATTGTAAAAGAGTGGTATTATAATCCTCCAAGAAATTATTTACCCTTGAAACAACAAAATACAATAAGCTCTGCATCAAGCATAAATCAAGGAGACCTTTTGTATGAGTATTTGTGCCAAATAGGAAAACAACCTCAGTTCGATGTTATAAATGATTTAGAAGTAAAAGCATTTCATGGCTTGAGCATAGAGGTTTTATCTCCTAATACTACAAATCTTCAAGAGCTAAGGGAGAAATATAAGAAAGATATACCACTAGAAAGAAACGAGCGTGATGAAATAAGTTCAGTAAAATCCCCCTCAAGCAATGATTACAATATTTCTTTAAAGGCATTTAGTTTGAATGATTCGAAAGAAGATGATTCGAAAGAAAATGGTAGTAGTATAGCTTTCCTTGCCACATACAAAGATTTTAAGATTTTATTTCTTGCAGATTCTCATCCTTCAGTCATAACCTCCTACCTAAAAGGGAAAGGATATACGAATAAAAAACCTTTAATGTGTGACTATGTCATTGTCTCACATCATGGAAGTGAAGGAAATAATAGCAATGATTTATATAGTTTGATTAGATGTAATAATTACATATTCTCTACTAATGGAGAGAAACATAATCTACCAAACAAGAGTGTATTAGCTAAGATATTGAGAAATCAGAATAGAGATTTGAACGAACAGTATAATATCTATTTTCCTTATGATACTGTTATACTACATGATATTTTAGAAAATGAAGACATCAATACATACAATAGAGGGAACTTCGAAATCCATTTTTCAGCTACAAAAGTATTACAGTTGCTCTAATATAATCTTCTAAGATTCGAG
>JASLEN010000159.1 GCA_030151105.1 Dysgonomonas sp. | reverse complement strand
ATTTGATCCACACGACTATTTATCCGATCATAGAGTTCTTCTCTATCTCGCTCTATTCCTACTTTGATAATCTGAAATGGACGCTCCTTCTTAGTCTTTGTTCTGAAAGTAGAAAAGGGTCTGCCAGTCATCAAACATACTTCAACGGCATGAATAACTCGTTTATAATTTTTCTGATCTACCTCGTTGTAATGTTCTGGATCAAGAAGCTTCAGTTGGGCAAGAATGGGCTCAAGTCCATCTTTTTCAAACTGACTATATAGATCTTCTCTGATTTTAGGATCAATTGTGGGAATGGGGTCAATGCCATAGCACAAGGCATCCACATACATCATAGATCCTCCTGTGGCAACTACAACATTGTGTGTTTGGTATAATGTTTCCAATTTCTCTATAGCCGCAGTTTCGTACTCGCTCACGCTATAGTATTGGTCAATAGCGAGAGTTCCTACAAAGTAGTGAGGAACTCTCATCTTTTGTTGTTCTGTGGGTGCAGCAGTCCCTATTTCTATACCCTTGTAGAGTTGTCGAGAATCTACAGAAAGAATAGGCGACAAAAAATGCTCTGCAATTTTCAAACTCAGTTCTGTTTTGCCTACACCAGTAGGACCTACCAAAACCAATAGTTTTTTCATCTCTTATAATTCTATATCGTCTAGACTGATGTTTTCATCATCCAGTCCTTCAAATCCTTCTGCATCTAGCTCATCTTCGTTGTAGCCATCATCTCCATAGAAATCATCATCCAGAAGTGTTGAACTAGCAACTACAGGAGCAGCCTTTGTTATAATCTCTTCTTCAAAATCTAGGAGCTGTTGAGGAGCATTGCCAACCGATTTCGTTATTTGAGCACCATCTATATCATCTCCATAAATGATTTCTCTCAACTCCATAAAGAATGCACGTTCCGACATATAATCAAATACATACATCAGTTTTTGCTTTTCTTCTTCCAAGAAGTCACTCAGTTTAGTATTCTCCATAATGTAAGAATCCACTTCGGAGCTCGTATCCATTTCTACCAGAGTGATTTCTTCATTCTTGCTCCAGTCTTCTTCACACATAAAGAAGGACGCCATTTCTTTTGGGTCATACTTTACAGATTTGGCAATCACATTGTGCAAGTCTAAAAAACTAGCCTCTGCATCTATTTTGAATTCGCGTCTGAAATCATCTACCTCGTCAGACAGCATTATAAAACGAAAAATCATAGTGTTTAGTAATTTATTATTTCTTCAAAAGTAATCAAAAATATTATATCCTCCACACAGTAGCTTTAATATCACTTTCGAGATTATTATTTTCATTTTTTTAGCAAATCTTTGGAAATTGTTTCCTGAAGTCTTTACTTTGCTCTGTATTTGCTAAATTTTACAAACAAAACGATTTAAAACATGAAGAAAATTTTATTCGTAATATTACTTACTGTTGTAAGTATGGGAGCATTTGCTCAAAAAGGGTCTGTATCGGGTCATGCAAAATTGGGTTACCAATCTGACTACAAGAGATTCGGAGTTGGTGTAGAGGGGCGTTATGAAATTGTTGATAACATCAGACTTGCTCCCGATGTAGTATTCTTCTTCCCTAAAGATAAGACTTGGGGAGCAGATATCAACCTGAATGTTCAATATACATTTACTAATGTTGTTGATAAATTAACTCTTTATCCTCTAGCTG
The DNA here is from genome assembly GCA_030151105.1 of Dysgonomonas sp. Taxonomy (GTDB): domain Bacteria; phylum Bacteroidota; class Bacteroidia; order Bacteroidales; family Dysgonomonadaceae; genus Dysgonomonas. The sequence goes on along the minus strand of JASLEN010000159.1, from coordinate 5,201 downwards.
GTTTGAATATCTCTAACAATAGAACTTCAAGTAGAAAAATTGAATATGCAGGAGTTGTTGTGGAGAGTAAAAGCCATGGTTTCACCAACTTTGGTTTCAACTTAGGAGGAGGTCTAGACTACGATCTAACAGCTGATACTTACCTAAACTTTGAAATGAAATATACTTTCGCTGATTGGGATTACGGACAATTTATGTTTGGATACGGAATCCGTTTCTAATACATTAAATCCAGCAAAATAAAGCTTAAGAAAAGAGCAGTTCACTAGATGTGAATTGCTCTTTTTCATTGTAACACAATTTATAAGCCATATTTCCGTTAGCTATATGACAAATAGTTATTATTTTTACATAAATTTTGTTCACTTAAAGAAATAAATGGGCTTGAAGAAACTACTTCTTACTTTCATACTACTCTTATTTGGTTTCACGGCATTGCATGCACAGTGGGATACCAATATTAGTCAGTATTGGAATATGAAGAATTTTTACAATCCTTCTTTCATTGCTCAAGACAATGCTTTCGAGTCGTCACTATTGCATCGTAGGCAGTGGGTAGGAGTCACAAGAGCTCCCGTAACGTCTTTGATTTCGGTGAATATGCCTCTCGAACTTTTTGGTAAGAGACATGGAGTGGGCGTAATTATCAATAACGATAAATTGGGATTATTCTCTAATACAAGCTTTATGGGGCAATATTCCTATCAGTTCAAGTTCAAAGGAAACAAGAAACTGAATGTAGGAATACAAGGAGGAATGTTTAATATAGACTTTGACGCAGGAAAAATTTTCATCCCGAATAAAGGAGGCTTCGATCCTAGTGATCCAGCCATACCAACAGGGAGTAGCGAAAAAACAATAGACGCAGGCTTGGGTGTGTCGTGGATTGCGCCTCGATATTACATCGGATTATCGCTCAATCACTTGTGGAATCCATCCTTCGAGTTGAGTGATGATAGCAAATCATACATCGCTCGCACATATTATTTAGTAGGTGGATACAATATTGACCTTGGAAGTTCGTTAGAATTTCAGCCATCTGTCTTTTACAGAACCGATGAAGTCTTTCATCAAGTGGATATAACAGCTCGTGTAGAGTATAGCAAGCTATTCAATGGCGGATTGTCTTGGAGAAAAGATGATGGTTTTGTATTTTTGTTAGGAGTCAAGATTAAGAATATAGAAGCTAGCTATGCTTACGATCTTTCTACTTCACGAATAGGAAAAGTAAGTAATGGTAGCCACGAGATATTTATAAAATATAGTATGCCGCTCTCCAAGTCTAAGGCACGAGGAACGTTGAAGAGTATAAGGTTACTATAAGACAAGTATAAGATGAGTATAACATATCTGTATAAATGAGGTATGTTTGTTGAAACATAAGCTAAAGCGTACATTTGGATCAAAATATGAAACAATATTTTATAGCAATACTATTTTCTATCGTTCTATTTACAGCCTGTGGCAAGACTACAGGAAGTGGAATTGGCGGTGAAGTGACAGGCGAACGTAGTTCTACATGGGCAGAACCAAGACCCTATGGCATGGTTTTAGTCTCAATGGGTTCTATCGAAATGGGACCAGCCGAGAGCGACTCGCTGTGGAACATAGTAGCCAACCCCAAAGGAATATCTGTCGATAATTTTTGGATGGACGAAACTGAAATTTCGAATTCTAAGTATCGCCAGTTTGTACATTGGGTTCGTGACTCCATCATTCGTGAGCGTCTAGCCGATCCAGCAATGGGGGGAGATGACCTATTCAAAATAACGGAAGATGAATACGGTGAGCCTATCAAGCCTTATTTGAATTGGAGACGTCCTATTCCTAAACGTCCATTGGAAGAAGAAGAAACAGCTATCAATAGTGTAACTACAGTACATCCAATTACAGGTGTAAGAGGATTAGACCCTCGCCAGATGAACTACAAATACGAGTGGTTTGATCATGCCGAAGCTGCTAAAAGAAGAAATAGACTAGATCCGAGTCAGCGTAATCTAAATACAGATTATGAAGTCAATCCTGATGAGGTGATTATGATATCTAAGGATACAGCATATATCAACGAAGACGGATTCCCTGTCAATGAGACTATTACACGTCCATTGAGTTCTCTTTATGACTTTGTTCATACTAAAATCGTGAACATATATCCAGATACTACAGTGTGGATCAATGACTTCAATAATTCGTACAACGAACCATATATGCGTATGTATTTTTCACATGCTGGCTACAATGACTATCCAGTGGTGGGCGTAAGTTGGGAACAAGCAACAGCATTTGCCCATTGGAGGACGGTCTATTACAAAATGGGGCAGAAGAAAGGCTCGCGTCCAATTGAAGACTTTAGACTACCCACCGAAGCTGAATGGGAGTTTGCTGCTCGTAATGGACAATCGGAGAATATTTATCCATGGGATGAAGAGGGTACTATCAATGAGAAGAATAAATGCTTTATGGCAAACTTCAAACCTGGAGAAGGAAACTATACGAAAGATGGGAATCTGATTCCAGCTCGTGTAGGCTCTTACATTCCCAATAAGTTTGGAATATACGATCTAGCGGGTAACGTTGCCGAATGGACATCAACGGCTTACACCGAATCGGGCTCGGCAATGATGAACGACATGAATCCCCAATATAGGTACGATGCTGCCAAAGAAGATCCTTATGCTATCAAGAAAAAGGTGGTGAAAGGTGGTTCGTGGAAAGATGTAGGAATGAATATTAGAGGTGATTTGAGAGATTCAGAATATCAGAATCAGCCTCGCTCCTATATTGGTTTCCGTTGTGTACGTACGCAAATTGGCTTTGCAAAGTCGAAACGTTAAAAAGAAGATAGAGAATGAGATATTTGAAATATATACTGATAGTTACGATATTGGGAGCTTTCTTTTCTGCCAATGCTTTTGCACAACAAACAGAGTCTTTACGAGATAGAATAGCAAAGCGTCAGCAACAGGAAGAAGGACAGCAACAAGGAAATAAAAGCCTTCCTCAGTTGTCTGTACGTGCACAAATGAAGAACGAGAGCAACACACAGAGTCTGGCTAATGCAACATGGATGAGAGAGGTGTATCGCTTTATTGACTTGACTAAAGGGAGTAATGCCGCACTTTTTTATCCTGTGACGCCTATCGAGGAAAGAATGAATCTTTATACTCTAATCTTTAACTTGATGGCTAGTGGAGACTTGGAAGCGTATGATTTCAATGGGGGCGAACCTGTTTTTGTTGAAAAACTAAAGGTGAAACCTCAGGATATGTTTGAGCGTCTTGAAATTAGTTTCTCTGAAGAATTGGGTGCTATTCATTTTGATGAATTCAGTATCCCTAGCAACGAGGTTCTAGGTTATTACATCAAAGAGGCTTGGTATTTCGATCAGTCCAACTCGGTCTTGGATGTTAAGACAGTAGCTATTTGCCCTGTCCTTTTCCGTAGCATGGATTTTGAGATGGACTTTTCGGCTACAGCGGCCAGTAGGGTTCCTCAATTTTGGATTCCTTACGAAAATATTCGCCCTTATGCAGCTCGTATGCCTATAATGACATCGGATATTAATAATGCAATGACTAAGACCATTGACGATTATTTCCGCTTACGTCTTTATGAAGGTGAGATTTATAAAACAACCAACATGGAGAATAAAATCTTGATGGAAAAATACAAAACAGAGGAAGAATTGAAGCAGGCTCAAGAAGAAATTGAGAATCAATTGACTGACTTTGAAAAAGGATTATGGGTAATCAATGACTCTGTGAAAGTGAGTGACGGTGATCCCGTAAAGCGCAAAATCAATAAGAGAGACCAACCCAAAGGAGGAGGCTCATCCAATGCTAAGCATTCTGCTAGAGAAAGACGAAAAACGCTTTCTATGTAATTGGGTAGAAAATGATATATACGAAAAGAGGATTGTTGTAAAAACAATCCTCTTTTTGATATCATAGATATTCAATGCTCTTAATGTGGTGACACACCCGAAGCTGAATCTGTTCTTTCTCGCTCTACAAAGCGTTTCTTTTGCTCAACTGTTATTATTTTAAATAACTTATCCCCAGGGCGAATCTTTTCAGGAAACTTAATTGCAAAGCGTTCTCCTTTGTTGATTTCTTCCACAGATTCGTGCTGCATTTGTATCTCGTCTAGCGTATGATAGATAGCTCCTGTGGTAGGCCCTGTGACAAGTATTTCGTCTCCTTTCTTCAATGATTGTGCCTCTAATTGGAATTCAGCAACACCTAATTTAGAGTAGAAAGTAATCCCTTTGCCAACATATACTTTTCGCTTAGTAGCTCCAGAACCGTAGTTGCTCGACCATTCTCCCAAGCGTTGCCCAAGGTAGTATCCATCCCAGAAGCCTCTGTTGAATACAGTTGCCAAACGTTTGTCCCAATCCGCTATTTTTTCCTCTGTAAATGTATCGGCGCAATATGATTCTATGCCTTCTCTGTAACATTCTACAACGGTTCTTACATACTCAGGCCCTCTTGCACGTCCCTCTATTTTGAATACACGAACACCAGCATCCAACATTTTATTCATAAAGTGGATCGTCTTCAAGTCTTTAGGAGACATGATGTATTGATTGTCAATCTCTAGCTCTATATCTGTTTCTTTCTCTTTGACGATATAACCACGTCTGCAAATTTGATTGCAAGCACCTCTATTTGCTGAAAGATCTTTTTCGTGTAGGCTCAAATAGCATTTGCCAGAAACAGCCATACAGAGTGCACCATGACTGAACATCTCTATACGGATAAGTTCTCCATTAGGACCTTTTATTTGCTGTTCTACAATGTCGTTATAGATAGATGCTACTTGATCTAGATCTAATTCTCTCGCCAATACAACAACATCAGCAAATTGGCCATAAAATTTCAAAGATTCTGTATTGGTGATATTCAACTGAGTGGATAAATGTACCTCTACATCAATGCTACGAGCATACATCATTACTGCTACATCTGAAGCAATGATTGCCGAAAGCTCAGCGTCTTTTGCTGCATCTACAATCTTCTTCATCAGTTCTATGTCATTATCATAGATGATGGTATTGACTGTGAGATAACTTTTAAGACCATTCTCTTTACAGATTTTGACAATGTTTTTTAAATCTTCTACCGTAAAGTTATTCGATGATTTGGCACGCATATTCAAACCCTCTATGCCAAAGTATATAGAGTCTGCACCACCTTGTA
>JASLEN010000144.1 GCA_030151105.1 Dysgonomonas sp. | reverse complement strand
CCTTTTTTAAGGGTATAAACTTTGCCATCCTTCATTAGTTTTGCTCCTGTCTGTTTAAACCAAAATGACACATTATTGTCGATACAAAGTTGACGAATTTCTAGCACCCATTCCAAGTCACAAACTCGGGCATTATATCCCGATTCTCCACCCACAACTACTTGTTCTACCCATGTACAACTATCGTAAACTTGCAAGTCTATTCGTTCCAAAAGTGGCTGACATATAATCATTTTATGCTTGATGGGAGCTTCTTTGTATATAGGCAATCTGTAATCTGCTCTGTCTTGATTCTCAATTGTGCAACAAATTGTTACGTGTTCATATCCTTCTCCCCAATCATCAGGCAAAGCGATATGAAAACGATCTATACGTTTGGTAAGCATCAAGAATGTGAGATCACTTCGCTCACGAATCATTTTCCAAGCTTCGGCACGCCATTCATCTGCTTCTTCTACAAAGAAATCAGAGGTAAAAGCCGTTGCTATTTCTGTTCCCGAAGGAATCTTATATTCTCCGTTTCGTTTCTTTTTGATAGGCAAATCAAAGTTTTTTGTTTGTCTTACGATAGAGCTATCTACTCCTCGTCTAGCATCGCCACTGTAAACGAAACAGTTTTTACAACCTGCACTCAACTTGTGGCAACCATGCCACGGATTCCAAACTGCCATAAGTTAACACCTTATCTTTTGCATTTTATAAAAGCTGATAGATTCAAAATTCTTTTCTTAAAACATTCATTATTTCTTCTGTATGAGAAAGTGTCATTAAATGACCTCCTTCATCTATTCTGTCATCAGCATTCACATAACGAAAAGGAAGTATTTTGTCTTTTGATCCGTGTATATGTCGTACATTATCAAATGTATCAGTATTTCTCCACTTCACTATTTTGTCAATAGCCCATTTCAAAAAAATAGAATCTGTATCTAATAGAATCTGTTTGAGAATATTTTTTTCAAAAGAACTACAAGCTCCAAAAAGATAATTGGCTATTCTATTATTAGACTTTAATATATTAGCGGGGAGTAATTTATGAAAATTAAACCTCCCAAGAAAGCGATAATAAAATGGTAGTTCATATTTGTGCTTGACAGAAGCTACAAGAATTATCTTTTCAGTTTGTATTTGTTTTGCTACTTCTATTGCCATTATTCCACCAAATGAAAGACCAACAAGAATAGGTCGAGGATGAACAATTTGACGAATTAATTGATTGGCATAATCTTCGATTGTTTCATTTTTGCAAACAGGAGGCCATTTGATAAAATGGATACTATATTCTGAAAAATCAAAGAGATCGAACACTCTTTCATCTGCCCCTAATCCACTGAATATGTATATCTCCTTTTTAAATATTTTCAATTCTATAAGATTATATTCTCACTTCTATTATATCCTTAATATTCGTACTCGGACATTTCGATAAATACTCTCGTCTCAAATTCCAAACCGCTTTGTCAACTCCTAATGCTGCCAACTGAATAGATCCAGCACCATTTTTAGTATTTATATTATCGATAGCAGTGGATATACGCTTTTGCTTCTCTCTATCCAAAGGGTCGAACAAGTCTCGCATATATTCGCTTTCGTCAATGATGTTTGTCAGGATAACTCCTGCCTTTTTGTATTCATAACCCTCTCTGTATATTTCTTCGAGAGCCGTTCTGGCTAGTTTTACTATTTCTAAAGTATCTGATGTAGCAAACGAAAATCGAATCGTCTTAGATGGATAATATTGTTCCAAATCTTCACGATGGCGATTGGTGTATGCAAATACAATCATGCCTTGTGCCAATGACTTCTGTCGTCTGAGTTTTGATGCACATGAAGATGCAAAATTGGCAACCGACTCTCTCAATGGATCGAAAGTTGTTACCATATCACCAAAACTACGGGAAGTACATATCTGCTGTTTATCCACCACCGAATCGGACGTGATACAAGGAATACCTTGCAGTTCCAGCCAAGTACGTTCTCCTACCACAGTCATTTTACTTCGCACCCACGAACGAGATTTTTGAGTCAAGTCGTAAGCTGTTTCTATTCCATAATACTCCATTGTTTTTCTAGTTTGTCGACCAATGCCCCAAACAAAACCGACTGGTGTTTTCTTCAATGCTTTGATTCGTTTTTCCTCCGAATCTATAATGCAAACACGATTATAGGCTGGGTATCTTTTGGCAAAACTATTAGCTAGTTTGGCCAGTGTTCTGGTGGGTGCAACTCCTAAGGAAACTGGTATACCTGAACTTTTAGATGTCTTTTTAACAATCTGTTGTCCAAAGTCTGGAAGATTTTCTATCCCTGCTAAATCCAAAAATGCTTCATCAATGGAATACACATCAATCTCGGGAACTTGCTCTGCTAGAATAGACATTACACGTCTCGACAAATCGCCATAAAGTGTATAGTTGGATGAAAAGACTGTAATGTTATCTCGCTTTACCTGTTCTTGAATCTGATAGAATGGGACACCCATCTTAACTCCCAATCGTTTAACCTCCTCACTTCGGGCAATAACACATCCGTCGTTGTTACTCAAAACAACGATGGGTCTGCCATTGAGCGAAGGATTGAACACTCTTTCGCAAGAGGCAAAGAAGTTATTGCAGTCGATGAGCCCTATCATTTAGAAATGAATCATTAATACTTCTATTGTTAATTGATGCATTTTAGCAGTCATAACCATTCCATTGACTTATTGGAACATCTAATTCCCAGAATCTCATTATTTCGAGTAAATATGTATCTTTAAAATCATCCAACTTTTCATCTGAATTATAAGCGTTATGTACTCCAAATGTAAAAAGGCA
>JASLEN010000023.1 GCA_030151105.1 Dysgonomonas sp. | reverse complement strand
CTAATGGAAATCATACCGATATGAGATGGGCTACTTTAACAAATGATTCAAAATTTGGACTTAAATTTATAGGTCAAAAAGGCTTTCAATTTAGTGTGAGTCCATACAGTGATGAGGTGTTAGAAAAAGCGACTCACATCAATGAACTAGAAAGAGATGGCAAAATAACGATCCATTTGGATACCGAGCAAGCTGGCGTAGGAACTGCAACATGTGGGCCTGGAGTATTGCCCAAATATAGAGTTCCTATCCAGAACTATTCATTTGAATTCAAATTAGTCCCTATTGCTCTTTAGACTTAAAAATTTCAAAAATCAACCTCACCAACTATACTACATCAACGAAAGCATAACTGAAGGATTTTCAGTTAAGCTTTTTGTAGTTTGTAGTACAAAAGTATCTCTTCTTAACATCTTTCAACCTACAACCCTGTCCACTCATCCACCTTCACCATATTGTCGTGCACAGTGTTAATGTCTGTAACCGAAACTCGTGGCTGAAAGTTAATTCTTTCAATAGCACTAAGGATTTGAGTATCCACGCTATCTTTCATTGGCAATTGAGGTACAACAGATGGCTCATTCATCATCTGAGTTAGAAAACTAGGAGTACTAGGAGTTTGTCCAAAGAAAGTGTTCATATCACTATATCTTAATCCTCTTCTTTCGCCATTAATGTATTCTAACAGTCCCAGATTCTTACTCGTAGATTGCTTATTGATCACATATTCGCCACCTTCTACCTCTACATTGGAGCCCATAATACGCATTCCACCTTGCGAATGAGGAAACCCACGAAGCAATCCTCCATCTTTCATCTTAGTCAATTGCTTAGTCATAATACCCACTTGCACAGCACCAGCCGCAGCAACTATGGCAGCCATAATTGGACCAAGTATTGGACCATATGTAAGTGCCTTAGCAGCACCAGCCGCCACATTTCCAACAGCTTCAACAATAGCCTGACTCATTTGAAGACGTTTTTCCATCTTTTCGGCTTTCTTTTGTTCTTTTTCCTTCTTTGCTTTTTCTTTTTCCAGTTGAGTCTTCTTATCTCCAAACTCTCTATTGATGGTATCTTCTGCCGAAAGCTCACCTTGAAGTGTAGCTATACGCTCATCAGCTTTGATACGTTGCTCTTCGGAAGTGGCATATTCTAGCTCTATTTTTTGAAGGCCAATTTCATTCTCTTTTGCTTGTCGCTCCTCTTCCGAAAGTGCTACTCGCTCCAATGCAGCTTCTTTTTCTTCATCCAGTGCATTTATTTTGTCAGTAAAGGCTTGCACTTGGTCTGCATAGTAGCTTCCTAACTGCCCAAACATACTGCCCAGACTATCAGTGACCATCTTTGTACCCTCACCTATCTTTTGAGAAATTTCGGCAGCCTTTTCTGCATAGTCTTTCCACTGTTCGAGACGAGTTTTTTGTGAGTCTTTTTCTACATCAGCAACTGCTGCATTGGCTTTGGCTGTTTCCTCTTCTTCTCGCTCACGAATAGTGAGACGCATATCAGCTAGCTGTTCTTCGAGGTCAATGGTGTCTTTTCCATACGAATTACGAAGTGCTATCTCATCTTCCAAATATCTTATGGTCAACTCTTCTTGCTTTTGGGCATATTCTTCACGAGTAATTATTCCATCTGCTAGTTGATTCTTTAGAGCAATTTTATCTTCGTTGTATTTTTCCTCAACAGATGCTCGCTCTCTTTCTTGGTAGAATTTTGTTGTCTCATTTTCAAAGTCTTTTTGTTCTCTATATACTTCTAGTATATCTTTTCCCTCCGCTTCATAGAGACTTTTCTTGGCTGCAAAATAATTTTGATAAAGTTCTTGTCCCTCTTCTGTAAACTTCCAAAGTTCGCCTATCTCTGTTTCATATTGTTTGATAGCATCATCAATATCGAATACCCATGCTCGCTTGCCTTCATCAATGATTTCTTTTTGTTTAGATACATTTTCTACGCAATTTTTTTGAATCTCATTATTTTTCTCTTCTTCCTGCTTAACTATTGCAATATTCTTGTTTTCTAATGCTAATAATTCAGCTTTAATATTTTCTTCAAGAATAGTATGTTTCACAGAATACGATGCACTATCAAACATTTTGTTCAATTGACTAGCGACTTTTCCTAAATCAATCGAAAGCTTTCCAATTTGTATGCCGAATCCATCTAAAATATTTGAGGTACTTCCTTCCAGCATCTCTAATGGAGCAATCAATTTAGATAATTCTTTGTATTCATTTCTCAAAGCTTCTAATCTTTTAGGAGCATCAAATCCAACAAAAAGAGTATCACTTGAGGGTAATGACTTTATTTCCTCTAATATTTCTTTTAAACGTTCTACTCTTTTAACTTCTTCTTCTGATAGTTCAACTTTGAATTGCATTGGTTCTTTTTTCTTTGCCATATCTTTTGTTTATAAATTAATACTGACTTATAGATAAAAGTGACATGAAGTTATTATGTTCGGGTTCTGAAACGCTGTGTAAATTAAATATGTTAGTTTTGTAACTTTTAGTATTAATCGTCTTATAAATAATTATCATGAATTTATTAAATACTCTTATGTTTTTAGGTCCAATTGGACTTGGTGAATTAATTACTATTATCATATTCATTATTATACCATTAATTGTCTTGATTGATGTCTTAAAGTCAGAATTTAAAGGTTCAAATAAATTAATATGGTTTTTCGTTATTCTGTTTTTTAACATTCTAGGTGCTTTACTTTATTTCTTTATTGGTAGGAATCAGAAAATAAAATGAATAAAAGAGAATGGAAAGGATTGTTTATTCTAGTGGCTATACTAGTATCACTACCAATATTAGGCTACATTTATAAATATTTTACAAGAGAAGATGACAAAGGCAAACCCGAACTCAATGGCTTATTCGACCTTCGTTTAGGGATGACCATCAATGAACTAAAAAGCGTTGTGGATACAACATTTTTGCAAGAAATCGGGTTTGATGATTCACTTTGGAGAGGAGAAGCATTAAAAGAAAAACAGTTGAGAAGGTTTTATCTAAGTAAGTATGTGATAGATGATGGTTATTCTATTGAAACAATTTATCTGGAATTTTCTGAAAATAAGCTGTATGAAATCTTGACAAGTGAATATAGTGAAAAAACAGAAGAATTATTGACTCAAAAGTATGGCTTACTAGATAAGGAATATGGAAAATTTGGAGGCCAATGGCATGATGAAAAGTCGTGGTGGACCTCTAAACCTTTTAGAATAACTTGTGGTTCTAATATGGTGACAAATTTAGATGGAACTTTTGATAGCTATAGACTATATGTTCGCGATATGAAGATTAGCGACCAAGCCTCAAAATCAGTTTATAGATTTTGGGACGAGATACGTGAAAAGGCACAAGAACAAATTGAGATTGAAAATCAGCCATTGATAGACAAATTATGAAAAAAATATTTTTTGTAATCTTCCTCTCTTTATCTAACATAGTCTTGTACTCACAAGATTTCAATGACATACAAGGATTTGGGAATCTCAAATTAGGAATAACTGTAGATGAAATGAGAGAGGTAGTGGATACATCATTACTCAAAGACTTGTCATATTATGGAACATACGAGACTCTGGATGGTAGATTATCACGTTACTTATTAAAGAGATATGAAGTATCCCCTAATGAGTATATTGAAGACTTAGAGCTGAAATTTATAGATAACTACTTGTATCAAATAGATATTTATAAGTATAATAGCAAAATAGAATTTAACTTAACCCAAATATATGGGCAACCTGAAGTGGAAGTTAAGCATGATGATAATGAATTTGGTGCATCGGAAACAAAACAATGGGAAATGCCACTAGGCTTGGAACTGATGGTCTTGTGTCAAGCTAATACAAATAAAGATGAACAATCAGGAAGTACTTTATATTCACTATCATTAAAATTTATTGCAGCTAGCACTATGGTAGAAGATTTAGAAACCATTGCTTTACGCAACTTCCGAAAGAAATATAAGACTAAATAATCTATGAAAACTATAAACTTAATCGGCTGCCTATCTTTGATATTCTTCATCTACTCGTGTAGCAACAAAAATGACAAACCAGTTCTGGATGGCTTCTTTGAATTACGTTTAGGGATGACAATATCTGAAATGAAGGACATTGTAGATATAAAATTACTGAAAGACACAATAGATGGGGATCTACCTTGGGATAGAGAAATGATTGCCCAACGTGGAATAAAGGATTTCTATTTAAAAAGCTATACTATTGATGAAAGTCATATCATTGAAAATATTGACCTTTCTTTTCGTCATGACAGTTTGTATCGAATAGGCATAAATAAATTTAGTCCATTCATTGAAGATTTGTTAACTCAGAAATATGGTAAACCAAGAACTGACCAATATATATTGCCTGGAGATGTAGAGACGACTGAAACAGAATGGAAAACTCATTCTACAAATAGAAATTGTCGCTCATTAAAATTCAAGGATTACCCTGACAACTATATATTAATGCTGTTAAGCAGTTCTCATGTTCAACAAATACAAAAGGAAATTAAGGAAGATGAGGAAAAAGGTTTCAACCAATTATTGGATAAATTTTGAAAAAGCAATCTTTCAAAAAACTTTCTTTGAATTAGTTCTTCGTCTATAGCCGCTCTAGCATCATGTTTCACATAAACACTCTTCTACTCTTATTGCCAGACTCTGATTATGAGTTTATCCATTTTTTATTTTATGTTTATCAATATTATTTTTGCCGTTTTTTGCACTTATAGATATTCTTGTATCGAGGTTTGAAAAGAATGATAAACTAGTTTGGTTATTAGTTGTCGTTTGTCTCAATCTATTAGGAGTTTTACTATATTTC
>JASLEN010000016.1 GCA_030151105.1 Dysgonomonas sp. | reverse complement strand
TGAACCAGCAAGTTGCCCAAAACTATCGAGAGGTGTATTCCAGTATGATTTTGGAGACACAGCAGGCTTGACTCCGCTATTGCCAATGTACACACTAGGGCACAACTTCCAACCAGCAGATATTCACGCAGGAGGATTGCGCTATCATGGTGCAGGCACAATTGTGAGCCAATTGAAAAAGGATGGACTGTTAGAAGTACAAGCGATTCCACAAACGGAGACTTTTGAGGCGGGTAAATTATTCGCCAATGCCGAAGGTATTATCCCTGCACCAGAATCTACGCATGCTATTGCGGTAGCTATTCGTGAGGCTTTGAAGGCAAAAGAAGAGGGCGTTCAGAAGAATATTCTATTCAATCTTTCAGGACATGGAATGATTGATATGGCTTCGTATGATATGTTCCTTACTGGACAAATGAAAAACTATCAATTGACAGATGAGGAAATTGCTAAAACAACTGATGAATTAGAAAAATTAGTTTGATTTTCTTGATCTGAATTCTAATAAAAAAAATGCTCCAAAGGATTAATTCTCTGGAGCATTTTTTAATTTAATGCCTTAATATTTAGAATAGGTTTCACCGAATCAAGTATCGTTGCTGTATCTGCAATGGCATCTATTATCAATTCCTTATCTTTATAAGCCATTGGAGACTCGTCAAGCGTAGCCTTGCAGACCGAAGTAGAGAATATGCCCTCCATTTCTTTTGAGAATTCTTCCATATCTAAAGTCTTAAAAGCTTGATTTCGACCTAGAATTCGACCAGCACCATGAGGGGCAGAATAGTTCCAATCGGTATTGCTTTTTCCTTCACAAATCAAGATTCCATCTCTCATATTGAATGGAATAATCATTCGTTCACCCTCATAGGAACGGATAGCCCCTTTTCGGATAATCCAGTCGGAAGTATCAATAAAATTATGCATGGAATGGATCGTTTCATCAGCTTCATAATCGTCACCCAAAGCTCTAAATATAGCCTTCGACATTACTCGATGGTTGAACTCAGCGTAAGTTTGAGCAATAATCATATCTACTAGATATTGGTACATATCATCGCCTTGCAATAGGCTTTCTTTCTTATCCAAGTTATATTGCTCACGCAATGCTCTCAATTTATTTGGAATTTCGGTTTTATCTTCAGTATTTTTTACAATATCATCAAATTGATCGTGATAAGCCTGATCCATATCTTTGGATTGAATCATTTTAGCAGCATGATATTGACAAACTCTATTCCCAAAATTTCGAGATCCTGAGTGAATAGTAACAAAGTGTGAACCATCATTTGCAGACTCACCAAACTCTATGAAATGATTCCCTCCACCTAACGAACCTACTGAATAGTAGAATGATTCTTCTTTCATATTCAATTTTGCACATAGTTGAGTGATAGCGTTTCGGTTGATAGTAACTCTTTCTTTTTCTTCCTCAAATCGCTGTAACCATGCTAATTGAAAAGATTCAATTCTACGAGTTACCACCTCGAAGTATTCCTCCACCCACCAATCGTTAAACGAGCGCTTGTTTAAAGTTCCTCTACCCATTGGCACACATTTTCGCACTCGCTTATCTATATCTTTGAAGTCATTCTTATTCAATCGCTTATTTAGTCTATGCGTAGTAACCGAACAACCAATATCAACTCCGATATAATTTGGATTGACCATTGTGGTAATTGGCATCGTGAAGCCTATAACAATCCCTTTTCCCACATGTGTATCTGGCATAATTCTAATCTTTACCCCTTCAGACACTTCGTGATCTAGAATCTCGTTCACCATATCCACAACCCCGTCTTCTACTTCATTCAAGAATATTTTGCAATCTTGATTATATTTTCCTTTTAATTGTATCATGTTCTATTTATAATTTTGTGTTGTTTTCTAAATATATTTTAAATTCATTCATTAGATAATTCTCATAACCATCCTCTTCTGCCCCATTAGGCAATTCCATCATAAACCAATAATCAGGAGCATACGCTATCCCATCAATCCCTCCAAAATCTTCATCATAGACATGCCAGATGGACTCTATTAGTTCTTGTGCCTTGTTAATATCAGCACTACCATCTACCACTCTCTGAGCTAAATTCACGAGATAAATTTTAAGACAATCTTGTTTCTCTGGCAACAACTCCAATTCTAGTTTTTCGCACACTTGCTTAAAATACTTTTCTATTTCTCTAGATTCTATAACATCAATACTTGCCAATATATCCAATTCTTGAAACTTGTAGCCATCTTTCATCAAACTTATTGCCCACTCCACATAGCATTGTCCATCAAAACCACATGCCATTGTCTTTCCCAATAGCAGGTTTGTCTTTTCTTGCAATTCTTCTTTTGTCATAATTCTTTTGTTTTTGTACCCCTGATGAGATTCGAACTCATATTCTCCTAATGGAGCAGTACGGCTCTAAATGCGCTTCCCTACTTATAAACTAATACTTTTGGTGCATCTGCAAATTCTACCCGCAACAACGCATGGTCAAGAAACGGGGATATCCGTACACTCTACGGTTAGATCAAAACTTTTGCCGTAGACTTTTCCTTTTAAGCTACAAGGATGTATTTCAACAATCTCTTTTATTGATGACACAAAGAAAGAAAGCGAGTACGCAATCTTGTTGCGCAATTAGATTTATTTTCAAGAAAATATTAAAAAATGTGTTTTTAGAAGAAACTTAAACTTATAAGATACCTTTGCTATACAATTAAAAACAACAACTATGTTTAGAGAAGTACGTAGACAAGCTAGCCTTTTAGATAATGAAGAACGAATAGAAGATCTGCTCCACACTGCAAAATATGGTTTTCTGAGTGTAGGACAAACTGAAGCAGGGTATGCGTATGGTATCCCAATTAGTTTTGTGTATGATAAAGCCACAAACAAGATTTACTTTCATGGAGCTGCGGCAGGACAAAAGCTAGATATATTGAAGCAGAACAGCAAGGTGTCATTTTGCATCGTCGGCGACATAGAGGTAATTCCTGAAAGATTTACAACGGCTTACGAAAGCGTAATCGTTTTTGGCACTACAAACATAGCCCTCTCTAATGAGGACAAAAGAGAATCAATGCACTTAGTAATCCAAAAGTATTCGGCAGACTACAAGGCAATGGGAGAAAAGATGGTAGAGAAAATGTTAGACAAAATCGCTACGTTTTCGATGACTATCGAACATGTTACAGGGAAAGCACATCAGTGAATAACACTAACAATGATACAAAAAAAGCGTATCGTGACCTCATTCGCTGTTCAAATATCTGATGGAAAGAGTGGAACGACAACAATAACAATTGGATAACAAATGTATAGATCAATAGAAGAACATGAAAACCGAACAATATTCTATCCAGAGCTAGGATCTATAATTCTTGTACCTGTACTAATATTTGCAGAATGTATTTTGCTCTATGCCACTGCTAGTATTATCATTGAAGAAGGCTTAACAACCTCGAATGGACGATGGGCAACTATCTTAAATATATTTTTAGCTAGCTCAACAAGCTATTTCTACTTCGTCAGTAGAACGCAGATTATCATTGATTGGAGAAGAGAGGAAATCGTAAAGAAGGGCTTGTTAAAATATACTTTTCTAGCAAAGTTTGATGAAATTGCTGAAATAAATAGAATATCACAGCTAAAGCTTAAATCCTATAACCTCATCCTAAAATCGGATAGGATAGGAGAAGGTATCGCATTAATTAAACATCAAAGACGTAAAAGCAAAACGAACAAGAAAGCGATAAAAGTGCTTACGCAACTCAATCGTTACATTTCAGCAGAACCCTCAATAGGGAATCAAGTTGCAACATCATGTTTTGTTGAGTTAGACAGAAATGTATATTTGTATAAAAGGACGAATTGGACTTCTTTATTTTTAGGACTCTTACTGCTCACTATTTCAATTTACGGCTCGTTCTCATTCCAATTCTCTAGCATTTGGTCTTATGGAGCAATACCGTTAGTATTATTATTTTTTGCCTTTGCTATATCAATGCTCAAGGATAGCCAAATTGAAATAAGGATAAACCTCTCGAATAAAGAACTTGTGCGTACTACATGGTTTGGCATCTATTCTAGAAAAATCTCTTTTGAGAATATAAATTCCATTCTAGGAGAGAAGGCTTATAGTCGCCCTCATGATGTTAATGTAATCTATGAATATGCAGGTTCATTAGTCCACATCATATTAAACAACCCTGTTGACAAGAAAACATGTTCTGTGCCATTCTCTAAATCGCAATCACAAGAAGCATCATTTTTCATCAGTGATCTAGAGATACTCCTCCAAAAGCCAATTCTCATTAATGATAAATTCAAAGAAGAGTCACAAGTTTTGTGACTCTTCTTTATATCAATAGATCAGAGAAAAGAAATTACATAATCCCTTTTTCTCTCAATTTCAATTGCCATTTCCAAGCCGAAGCCATTGTGTCTTCGATATTTTCTTTGGCTGTCCAACCCAACACATTGTTTGCATGACTTGGTTCTGCCCAGATTTTCTCAATATCTCCTTCACGGCGACCTACGACTTTATAGTTTAGTTTTGTTCCAGAAACTTTTTCGAAAACTTTGATAAGTTCTAATACTGAAACTCCCCGACCTGTTCCTAGGTTGAAGATTTCTACATTACTTAATGATTTTCCTCCAATCATTCTATCCAAAGCCACTACGTGAGCCTTTGCCAAATCTACAACATTGATAAAGTCACGAATACATGATCCATCAGGAGTATCATAATCATCTCCAAACACACTCAATTCTTTGCGAATCCCCATAGCAGTTTGCGTGATGAAAGGTACAAGATTTTGCGGAACTCCATTTGGCAACTCTCCAAGCTCAGCAGTTGGATGTGCACCCACAGGATTGAAATAACGAAGAATAATACTCTTAACTGGAGATCCTGATTTTACAACATCTTGAATAATCTCTTCGTTGATTTGCTTCGAGTTTCCATAAGGAGATTCTGCTGGTTTAATAGGTGCAGACTCATCAATAGGATTTTGATCTGGCTCGCCATATACTGTACATGATGAAGAGAATACAATGTTAGGAATATTGAATTCTGGCATCAACTCCAACAAGTTCATCAATGACACAAGATTGTTTCTATAATAAAGTAGTGGTTTTTGCACCGACTCACCTACAGCTTTGCTTGCTGCAAAGTGAATAATTCCCTTGATATCAGAATGCGATTTGAAAAGTTTGCGCAATCCTTCAATATCGTTACAATCTAGTTTCTCGAAAATAGGACGTTTTCCTGTTATCTTTTCTACACCGTCAATTGAGTCAGCTGTAGAGTTCGATAAATTGTCGATTACGACTACCTCATAGCCCGAATTTTGCAATTCCACTACGGTATGAGAACCGATGTAGCCTGTTCCTCCTGTTACAAGTATTTTTCCCTTCATTTTTTTAGATTTATTTGTATTAGGTGGTAAATATAAGGAATTAACCGCAACTATTGACAACGAAAGCGAGAGGTTTTAAGCTTTATTTGTCTAATTTCTTTATCTTTGCCACAAATTCATTTTTTACGACAATAAACTGATTATGATTAAAACAAAGTCACATTCCGCAGACCTGTTTTGCCTGAGATTATTCTGCAAAACTTCTCTCCGTGTTTTACATGCTCGACAGAGCCAAAGCGTCGATTTGCGACAGCAGCGACAATGACTTTTGATGGAAAAATGAATAATACAAAAAACAAGAAAATAAAACAACAAGATATATGTCTAACAACAATACGAACGCAGAAGAGCCAAAGAAGAGCTTAAACTTTATAGAACAAATAGTAGAAAAAGACCTTGCAGAGGGTACACACGGAGGTCGTGTACAAACACGATTCCCACCTGAGCCAAATGGATATCTACACATTGGTCATGCTAAAGCTATTTGCATCGACTTTGGAATCGCTCAAGACTATAAAGGAGTTTGTAATCTTCGTTTCGATGATACAAACCCTGTTAAAGAAGATGTAGAATATGTAGATGCCATAATGGACGACATCAAATGGCTAGGCTACGAATGGGGCAATATATACTATGCTTCAGACTACTTTCCTCAACTATGGGAGTTTGCTGTACAACTCATCAAAGAAGGGAAAGCATACATCGACGAACAAACAGCCGAACAAATCGCATCTCAAAAAGGGACTCCTACCGAGGCAGGCAAGAATAGCCCATTCAGAGATAGACCTATAGAAGAAAATCTAGCTCTATTCGAAAAAATGAATAGTGGAGAGCTCGAAGAAGGAAGTATGGTGCTTCGTGCCAAAATAGATATGGCAAGCGACAATATGCATTTCCGTGACCCTATCATCTATCGTATCATTAAGTTTCCTCACCACAGAACAGGAAACAAATGGCATGCTTACCCAATGTACGACTTTGCTCATGGACAATGCGACTACTTTGAAGGAGTAACACACTCTATCTGTACGCTTGAGTTTATTCCTCACCGTCCATTGTACGATTGGTTTATAGATCAATTGAAGGATTCGGACTATCGTCCTCGTCAATATGAATTCAACAAACTAGGATTATCTTACACTGTGATGAGTAAGCGTAACCTATTGAGAATGGTGAAAGAAGGAATCGTCTCAGGATGGGATGATCCTCGTATGCCCACTATCGTAGGATTTAGAAGAAGAGGATACACTCCAAGCGCAGTCCATAGTTTTATTGATAAAATTGGATATACAAAATATAATGGGCTAAATGACATTAGCTTGTTAGAGTTTGCAATTCGAGAAGATTTGAATAAAACTGCGACTCGTGTTTCTGGGGTTCTTGATCCTGTGAAATTAATCATCACCAACTATCCAGAAGGACAAGTCGAAGAATTGGAAGCACAAAACAATCCAGAAGACGAAAATGCAGGTAGTCACACAATGAAATTCTCTAGAGAGCTTTATATCGAAAGAGA
>JASLEN010000466.1 GCA_030151105.1 Dysgonomonas sp. | reverse complement strand
CGTTATTGACAATCAGTTGGCAAGCCATTATTGGATAAGGGCAGAGATGAGTGATGTGCGAGCCAATCAGAATGGGCATTGCTATCTCGAGTTCATAGAAAAAGATAAACAAGGAAAAAATACGATTGCCAAGGCTCGTGGTATGATATGGGCAAATACATATCATCTCTTAAGGGCTTTCTTTGAGGAGACTACAAAGCAACCTTTTGCTTCGGGTTTGAAGGTCTTGGTGCAGGTTAGTATCACCTTTCATGAACTGTATGGTTATAGTCTGACTGTTCACGATATTGATCCTAGTTACACGCTGGGAGATCAGGCAGCCAATAGAGCAGCTATCATCAAGCAACTAGAGGAAGACGGAGTTTTGGAGCTCAATAAGGAGCTAGATTTATCTATTCCAACGAATAAAATCGCAATCATTTCTTCGCCCACAGCGGCAGGATATGAGGACTTTTGCGATCAGTTAAAAAACAATCCTTATGGCTTCCCTTTCTACACTAAGCTATTCCCCGCTATAATGCAGGGGGATAGAACGGAGGATTCCATTATATATGCATTGGAACAAATCTATAATTATCAAGATTTGTTTGATGCCGTTGTCATTATCCGTGGAGGAGGTGCAACCTCGGAATTGAGCAGCTTTGATTCATATATGTTGGCAGCTAGTTGTGCACAATTTCCTTTGCCTATTATTACTGGAATAGGGCACGAAAGGGATGAAACAGTCCTCGATATTGTAGCTCATACAAGAGCAAAGACGCCAACTGCTGTTGCCGAGTTCTTAATCGAAAATATGAGTCAGTATATGGATGAACTGCTTGCTGTGCAGCTCGCCATTGCCACAACAACACGATTGCGATTGCAAGAAGAAACTATCAAGTTAAACTCTTTTCAGTTGCAAAGTAGCTATGCTTTGAAGGATTGGTCTAAGCAACAAACAAGTTTTCTTCAACAGGCTAAAGACGTGTTGAATAGAAGTGTGACTCGAACGATGAAATCATCAACGGAGCGACTCGAAAATATAGAAAAGCATATTAATCTAATCTCGCCAGATAACCTCCTTCAAAAGGGGTACACCTTCACAACCAGGAATGGCAAGATGGTGAAGAAGGCTAAAGATTTGAAAAAAGGGGATGTCATTTCGACCGTTTTTGCCGATGGAAAAAGAGATTCTACTATAATATAATAGATATAAAATGGCTAAAAAAGAACAAACATATGGCGAAGCTATGAAAGAGCTTCAAGAGATAATGTATGCCGTTGAAAACGAAGAGTTGGATGTGGATGTATTGATGGAAAAGGTGAAAAAAGCAGCTGCACTCATCAAATTTTGCAAGGAGAAATTGGTGAAAACAAATGATGAAATTCAGAAAGTATTAGACAATATCGAATAATTATGAAGCAAAGTATCATCATTGTAGCAGGAGGCAAGGGCTTGCGCATGGGGAGTGATTTGCCCAAGCAATTTATCCCTATCAAGGGAAAGCCTGTGTTGATGCATACCTTAGAGTCGTTTTACAATTATGATTCGGGGATAAATATTATCTTGGTTCTTCCAATTTCTCATCAAGACTATTGGAAAGACTTGTGTCAAGAATATAAATTTAATATTGCTCACACTATTGCCAATGGTGGTGAAACTCGTTTCCATTCTGTGAAAAGTGGTTTGATCCATGTTTCAGAAGGAGTGGTTGGAGTGCACGATGGGGTACGTCCTTTTGCGAGTAAGGAGTTGATCAGAACTTGTTTTGAGGAAGCTGGAAAAGGAAAAGCGATTATTCCTGCAATTCCGTCAACGGATAGTTTGCGTCAATTGCTAGATGATAATAAGAGTAAAATCATAGATAGAAGTAAAATTGTATTGGTTCAAACCCCGCAAGTTTTTGAAGTTTCAGTTCTCAAAAATGCTTATGAAGTCGATTTTAACGATAGCTTTACAGATGATGCATCTGTGGTGGAAGCCTTTGGCAAAAACATTACAATAGTGCGAGGTGAGGAGACAAATATAAAAATAACTACCCCTGTAGATTTGAAGATCGGGGAGTTGATTCTCGAAAATTGTTAAGAAGATGATGGAAGATTTATATTACGATGCTGTAGATTTATTAAAAGAAATGATTTCAATACAATCTTTTAGTAGGGAGGAAGACGCAGTTGCCAATCATGTGGAAACATATATTCGAAAGAAAGGTTTTAGTCCTAATCGAATCGGTAATAATATTTGGATTCAAAGTGAGAATTTTGATTCTGGAAAGCCAACTATTCTTCTGAATTCACATATTGATACCGTGAAACCAGTTTCGGCATGGACAAAAGATCCGTTCAATCCTGAGGAAGAGCATGATTTTCTATATGGATTGGGGAGTAATGATGCAGGCGCTAGCGTAGTGTCTCTGTTGCATGCTTTCTTTGCTTTGACGGAAAAAAATCAAAAATATAATCTAGTATTTTTAGCCTCTTGTGAAGAAGAGGTTTCGGGAAAGGGTGGAGTTGAAATGGCACTTCCTCATCTACCCCAAATTACTTTTGGTATCGTTGGAGAGCCTACAGGGATGCATCCCGCTATTGCTGAAAAGGGTTTGATGGTCTTGGATTGTATAGCTAAAGGAGTGTCGGGACATGCTGCCAGAAACGAAGGAGTGAACGCAATCTATGCTGCCATCAAAGATATAGAGTGGTTTCGAACTCATCAATTGGAGAAAATTAGCGATTTGTTGGGAACTGTTAAAATGACGGTTTCGATGGTGAATGCGGGAACTCAGCACAATGTGGTTCCAGACAAATGTGAATTTGTGGTGGATGTTAGAAGTAATGAACTATATAGCAATGAAGAACTGTTTGCGATCATCGACAAGCATATTGAAAGTGAATTGAAAGCTCGTTCTTATCGTTTGAACTCTTCTCGGATTGATATAAATAATCCATTTGTTCAGCGTGCGTTGATGATTGGAAAAGAGGCTTATGGCTCTCCAACTCTTTCAGATCAGGCTTTGATGCCTTTTCCGACGGTGAAGATAGGTCCAGGAGACTCGGCTCGTTCTCATACTGCTGATGAATATATCTTGAAAAGTGAAATTCGAGAAGCAATAGAATTATATATAAAACTGCTAGATGGTTTAGAATTATAAGAAAGAGGAAGCAAAATTTGCTTCCTCTTTGTCTATCTAATCGCTTTTTATTAAATTAGGAGTCCAAATTTATGGAAATATGAAGAGTGTAGATGTTAGCAATATAGGACTGGTGCTAGAGGGAGGGGGCATGCGAGGTGTGTTTACCTGTGGTGTGATTGATTATTTCTTGGAACGAGAAATTGAGTTTCCCTATGCTATTGGTGTTTCCGCTGGTGCTGGAAATGGCTTGTCGTATATTTCGAAACAAAAAGAAAGAGCTAAAAAAGTGAATAAAGATTTGTATGAGCGATATAACTATATTGGGCTCAAACATTTTGTACGCAGGAGAAATATTCTCGATTTTGACTTTTTGTATAATGAAGTACCCGAGAAGATTCTACCCTATGATTATGATACTTATTTCGCATCTACTCAGAGATTCGAGATGGTGACTACTAATTGTTTGACTGGTGAAGCCAATTATTTAGAAGAGAGAGAAGATAAAACTCGCTTATTGAATATTGCGCTGGCATCGGGTAGTTTGCCTATAATGTGCCCCATCGCTTATGTGGATGATGTACCCATGTTGGATGGCGGTGTGGTAGATTCTATTCCTGTAGTAAGGGCGCAAAGTCAGGGGTACGAGAAAAATGTAGTGGTATTGACACGAAATAGAGGGTATCGCAAAAATAGCCGTGACTTCAAACTGCCATCTTTTGTGTATCGTAAGTATCCTGAAATGCGACATGCTTTGGAGCAACGAGGAAAATTGTATAATGATCAATTAGCTCTTGTCGAACAGTTGGAAGATGAGGGTAAAGTCTTTGTTATTCGTCCCGAAAAGCCAGTAGAGGTGGATAGACTAGAAAAAGATATATCTAAGCTAGTAGCCCTTTATGAGGAGGGATATGAGATGGCACAACGAATAGATGACATGAGTCTTTAAAATATAAAATAAATAAAAACGCTGCAAGTTTAAACTTTGCAGCGTTTCTATTTAGATATATAAAGAGATTTATTTATAGCTTAACCATTTGAAAATTTCTCCAAAACTTACTTTCTTTCCATACATTAGAATTCCTGTGCGATAGATTTTAGCGGCTAGCATTGTCATTAATACTGCTGTTCCGTAAAGAAGAACAAGAGACAAAAGAATGTGCCAAAAAGGAATTTCGAAGGGAGTGCGCACCATCATTACTACTGGTGAGGTAAATGGTATGATAGATCCCCAAATTGCAGTTGTCCCTTCTGGGTTCTTTGATGCAGCTATTCCTATGTAAAAGGCAAACATTAAGATAATCATGAGTGGGGTCATGAATTGTTGAGCTTCTTGTGAATCATTGGCTGCAGAACCAAACATCGCAAATAGGGCTGCATATAATAAATATCCACCAATGAAGTAAAGTATAAAGCAAATAATTACCTGAATCCAATTGATTGCGAGTAAGGCAGAAAGCTCTGACTGCACTGCAGTTGCTAATAACTTGTTCTGACTAGCTATTTCCATCGCTTGACTCATATTTTCTGCTGAGATGTTAATAACTCCTAGTGAGTTGATAATTAGTCCTCCTATTGCTCCTATTATGCTCCATGCTAATACCTGAGTTAAACCAACTAATGCTACTCCTAGAATTTTTCCCATCATTAAATCGAATGGTTTCACTGATGAAATAATGACTTCAATGATTCTATTTGTTTTCTCTTCTACTACACTCTGCATCACTAACGAGCCGTACATCATCACAAAAAAGAACATCACAAAGGTGAACATCATTCCCATCATCGAAGCCAATTCGCCTACAGTGTCTTTGGTTTCTCCAGTTGCGTCGAGGCGAAAAGTATTGATGTTGATTTGGTCTTTAGAGTTGACAATGGCTTGCAGCGCAACGACTGTTTCATCGTCCAATTCTTTTTGGGTAGTGTATGCTTTTAGCTTTTGATTCTTAACAGCCTCTGTCAATGTAGAATTGATATATCCAGTTACATCCCTTGAAGGCTTTTGCATTTCTGAAAAGAATGTAACAGCATCTGGCATTGCAGACAAGTCGGCATTGATTTGCAATAGAGCATAGCTTTCGCCTTGTTTTCTCTCTCCATTTTCATCACTCAAAACTTCGAAAGTTAAATCTTTCGTATTTTTGAGCAATGGAGCATAAAAGCCCGTTTTGTCTATCACATATACTGTGCTGATGTCAGTGTTTTTCATCGACATAATGATAGTTGGTAGTAGGACTACGGCTATCATTAATAGAGGAGTTAGTAATGTGGTGAGAACAAAGGCTTTTGTTTTCACTCTCGATATATATTCTCTTGCTATTATTAGTTGTAATGCTTTCATTTGTTGGATACAATTTTGATGAAAATATCATTCATTGTTGGCAATTCTTCTTCAAAAGCAAGTACGTTGTATTTGCTTGCAATAGAAGAAATAAGTTGTGAATTGTTGGTTTCGCTCTCGCCAATATGTTGGATGCGAATGCTAGTCTCTCCATTGGCATAACTTTGAGATAGTGTATTGAAATCTTTATTTTCAAATTCGAAACTATCTCCTTCTACACGAATCGAAAAGATATGCTCTTTATATTGCTCTCTCACTTGACGAACATTGCCTTGAAGCATCACTTTCGATTTGTTGATGAGGCAGATTTCGTCGCAGAGGGATTCAACTGACTCCATATTATGTGTAGATAAAATGATGGTTTTTCCTTTCGATTTCAGTTCCAATATTTCGTTTTTTAGCAGTTCTGCATTTACAGGATCGAATCCACTAAATGGTTCATCCAGAATGAATAAGTCTGGCTCATGAATTACTGTTGCTATAAACTGTATCTTCTGCGCCATCCCCTTCGATAGCTCTTCTACCTTTTTATTTTCCCAAGCTTCGATGTTGAATTTATGCAGCCAGAATTTCATCTTAGCATGAGCATCATTCTTGGAAAGTCCTCTCAAACGGGCTAAGAAGATAATGTGCTCTCCAACCTTCATTTTTTTATACAAACCTCTTTCTTCGGGAAGGTAGCCAATGTTGAAAATGTCATTGGGTGATGATGGCTCACCATTAAATAATACTTGTCCCTCATCGGGAGCTGTAATGCGGTTGATGATGCGGATGAGGGAAGATTTTCCTGCTCCGTTTGGTCCTAGGAGACCATAGATAGTGCCTTTCGATACTTGAATATTCACACCATTGAGGGCAGTGTGATCGCCATATCGCTTCACTATGTTCTGTGCTTCAAGATAGAACATATATTTATAGGTATATTTGGTTCGTTAAAAATTACTTTTCGAAATATGTCGCAAGATAATGCAAATAATCACAAGTTTGAAGAAAAAATCTTGCGATATGGAAGAAAACGGATCAGAAAGATTATTTTAGAACAACACGTTCTCCCAATACCTTTGCTAATACATTTTTAATTTCCTTCAATTCTTTTATCTGAACAAGGAGAGGGCGCATTGCATCGAAGTCTTTTTCTTTTTCCAATTGAGCCATCAATTCTTCAAGCTTATTTTCTACGTAGGCATTCTTGAGTTCAGTCAAGACCCAAGGCACATTCTTTGAAAGATGTTTTTCTTCAGCCAAAGGTGTGTCTTCAAACTTCACATCTTCTCCAAATTGCTTGGTATGCACTTTACTTTGTTCGTAGCGGTCGCTAATGAGATCAGCTGCAAGCTGGCTTATATCGGAATCTGGATGTGCAATGAAATATCTACTTGGTTGAAAATCGGGATTACTCATGTTCTCCATCGCTTCATCCAATATCTGTTTGAAGGTTTCGTTGGCGAACCATAGACTATCTCGCTCGAGATCAAACTTCACATATTCCAATACAGTCATATGTGCCATCTCGCCAGCTTCTCTAACAGCTTTTTCGTCTGCTTGGTCAACAATTTTTTCCATGCCATAGCGTACCACAAAATATAGTATGTTGCGTTCGTATCTATCAAATGGAGATACTTTTTTTACAGCCTTTGTTGGGACTATAGGTGCTCCTCCTCCAATATCGTCTGGAACCATAAAATCAGGAGGTGGCATATCCATAGGACTGCTAGATTGTTGTGTCGTAGGACGTGCAGGGCGTTGTTGGCTAGTCTTGTCGAGATGAACTAGACGTTTCTTATTTACCTCTTGAACTAGAACACGTTCGTCCACACCAAGGAGCATACTGCAATCTTTAATGTAAACGGCACGGATAATATTGTCAGGAATCACTGAAATACTATCTACGATATCAGTGATCAGATTGGCGCGTTTGATAGGGTCTGAACCAGCATCGGACAAGAGTAATTGAGTCTTGAAACGGATAAAGTCAACTTCGTTATCTTTGATGAATTGGTTGAATGATTCGGCATTCTGCTTTCTCGCAAATGAGTCAGGGTCTTCTCCCGCTGGAAGCAGAACTACTTTTATATTCATCCCATCTTCCAAGAGAAGGTCTATTCCTCGTAACGCAGCTTTTATTCCCGCTGCATCGCCATCGTAGATAACTGTTATATTTTCAGTGAAGCGATGTATTAGGCGAATTTGTCCATGTGTAAGCGCAGTTCCAGATGATGCAACCACATTCTCTACTCCTGCTTGATGCATAGAAATGACATCAGTATATCCCTCTACAAGGAAGCACGAATCGACCTTACTTATGGCTTGCTTGGCAAAGTATATTCCATAAAGCTCATTACTTTTAGAATAAATGGAGCTTTCTGGCGAGTTTACATACTTACCTGTGTTCTCTGCTTTTTTTAGAATACGTCCTCCAAATCCCACAACCTTACCAGATAGGGTATGGATGGGGAACATTACTCGGCCTCTAAAGCGATCGACTGTATAATTGTCTCCCTCTAGAGTTAATCCTGTTTTGACAAGATATTCTTTCTTATAGCCTCCTTGTAGAGCTGCGGTTGTAAAAGCATCACGCTGCTCGAGACTGTATCCCAATTGGAATTTCTTAATAATATCCTCTCTAAAGCCACGTTCTTTGAAATAGCTTAAGCCTACCGATTTTCCCTCCATATGTTGATGAAGAGTATTTGCGAAATAGTCTCTTGCATATTCGTTGAGAATGAAAAGACTTTCTCTCTCGTTGTACGCTTCCTTTTGCTCGGCAGTTAGCTCCCTTTCTTGAACTTCAATGTTGTATTTGTTGGCAAGATATTTAAGAGCCTCATAGTATGAAAGCTGTTCGTGCTTCATTATGAAGTGGACAGCACTACCTCCTTCACCACAGGCAAAGCATTTGCAAATGTTTTTTGCAGGAGAAACATAAAAAGAAGGCTTGCTATCGGAGTGGAATGGGCATAGTCCAACGTAGTTCACGCCTCTACGTTTGAGTGTGACGAATTGAGATACCACATCGACTATTTCGGCGGCATCTATT
>JASLEN010000440.1 GCA_030151105.1 Dysgonomonas sp. | reverse complement strand
TCTTCTTTGACAAAGTTGCCTATGTTTTCTTCTGCCCATTTCAATCGTTCTAATACTTTATCTGCTACCTCCTTGCGATTCTGTCTAGGGTCTAGCATCTCGGGAGAAATTTCAGTCAGAACCTTATCTACCCATGGAATATCTCCAAAACGATTGATAAGCTCCATATACCAATACGAGTGAAAAAAATAACCAACTGCCTTCCAGTGATTTTTTTCGTCAGCCGACATTGTTGAGCCATCTATCCGAGCAAGCATAATATTCACACGACGTATATATTTGTCGAATGTCCATCCGTTGCCTGTAGATGAATTCGCAATAGTTTGGTAAGCATATTTATTGTAGCCACTCTCGTATTTACTTTCAAAATAACCTGCATTAATATCCCCTTGATATTGTCCATTTTGTGCCCAGTCTTTGAGGGATGTCGCAATTGTCTCGTCAGAAAATATTTCATAACATGGCCACATAAATGCTTTAAAGTTGTCGTATGAGGTCAAAGCATTACCCTCAGTGAGATCAGTTATAGGCTCTTTCTCCAGAAAACTGTCATTACAGCTTGTAATAGAAAGTCCTACGATGATCATTATAATTATAAATAACTTTTTCATATATATAGATTTTATTATAATGTAATGTTGAATCCGAATGAAATGGTACGGAACGCTGGATAGTTCCACGATAGTGTTTCTGGATCTATACCTTTAGGTAGTGACGAAAATGTTGCTAAGTTCTCGATGCTGACAAATGTTCTCAACTGTTTTAATGAAATTTTAGATGTCAGATTCTTAGGGAACGAATAGGATAACGTTACATTCTTGATACGGAAATAGGATGCGTTTGACAAATATTTATCTGATTGTCGGAAATTTGAACCTTGGTTACCATAATTTCCATAAATTCGTGGATATTCAGGATTAGGATTCACAGCATTGAAGTCGCCAGCAGCTGCATCAACAGGTTTCCAATAATCTTCCAATCCATCATATAGTGGTACAAATTTGAAGTCAGAATATAATGGAAAACGGAGAGTGTTTGCTAACCATGCGTCACGTTTACCTGTACCTTGCATGAATATGTTGATGTCGAATCCTTTAAAACTTGCTCCAAGAGTTATTCCATATAGATATCGGGGAGTCGTATTTCCTATTATTTTGCGATCTCCTGGATTATCAAGAGTATTATCTCCTGACGAGATAACATTTGCCCCAAGATTATCATCATCTCTCAAATTTTTGAACTTTACGTCTCCTGGACGAGGATTGTATCCATTGATACTTGCTACTCCTTCTTTCAACTTCCATGAAGAAGTGTCCTCAAAATCATTTACAGAATAGAAACCATCAAATTCGTAGCCCCAGATTTCACCAAGTTGCTGACCTTTGTAGAATGTATTGAGTAAGAATGAGGAGTTATTGTCATATTTTGTAATCTCCGATTTATTATCTGATAGATTGAAGCCTATACGATATTCAACTTTATCAATACGGTCACGCCAGTTGGCACTAAGTTCCCATCCTCGTGTGCGCATATTAGCTGTGTTTTGATAAGGAGCATCAGCACCTACTACAGCAGGAAGTTGCACTCCTGGTGCAAGCATGCCATTGGTATTTCGTTGATACCAATCAAAAGTTCCTGATAAGCGATTGTTTAATATTGTAAAATCTATTCCAACATTTGTTGTTGCTACTTTTTCCCATGTGAAATCAGAACTAACAAGAGAGGGTAGTGACGTGATAGCAGTTACATAGGCTCCGTTAGATAGCCATTGTCCATACTTGTTGTTGATATTCATTGTAGGAATGTAGGCATAGGTTGGTATATTCTGATTCCCAATTTTACCATACGATCCTCTGATCTTAAGTCCACCTAGCCAACTTTTGGAGTTTTCCATGAATGATTCTTCCATGATATTCCAACCGACTGAAACAGAAGGGAAAAATCCGAATCTATCGCTTTTTGGAAATTTGGAAGACCCATCATAACGTCCATTTACTTCTAGTAAATAGCGTTGTTGATAGTTGTAGTTGAGGCGGAAAAATCCACTTCGGATGGTATATTCATTGTACGCATCAACTGCTTTGAGTGTAGATGTTCCAGCACCTAGTGATGGTACTTCTACTACCGCTTGTCCATATGAATATGCATCGAGACTCTCTGTATAGCTAGACTCTTGATTGAAACCAGCCATCAATGAAAAGTTGTGTTGATTGAAACTGCGCTCGTATGAACCATAGAGATTTATAGCATTGTAGTTTGTATATCTTTTCATCTTTCTGAGATAGTCTTCAGTCGGAGTTGTGTCTTTTCCTCCTTGCACTGTTGTATAATCTACCTTTCCTGTGTACCACTGATAGTCGTATATGTTTTTGTCAAATGTGTATTCAAATGCTACTTGAAGTCCTTTCAGAGGTTTCACTATCGACTTTAAGAAAATACGAGGATTATCTGTTAGTGTATTAGATGGGTTAGACCATCTGATCTGATTGGCAGGTGTGAAAAATGGTAAACCAGTAGCTGCCTCCGAAATACCCTCTGGCATTGTTCCCTCTGGATAAAACGATGCCAAACGAGTATTATAAATTGCACCAAGTGCTGATGCTGGTAATGTGTTTTTGCTATTGGCATAGCTAAAGTTTGCCTCTTGTGTAAACCAATTTGTAACATCAGCCGAAATGAAAGTGCTTACATTCATTCGCCTAAATTTATCTTTGTCTGTGATCAAGACTCCATCGTTGTTGGTGAATGCTCCAGATAGTCGATAGCGAATCTTTTCAGTTCCACCCGTAGCAGAAACATTATGTGTTTGTTGAAAGCTAGTTTCAAGCATATTCTTCACTATATCTTTTTCGTTGAGATAATATATAGCGCCATCCTCATCTTTAAAAATTCCATCTCCTACAGTGTTTATGGAAGACGGATTGGCTTGATATTCCCCCAAATAGTCCATCCATTTTTTTACACTAGGTGAGCCCATTGTCCAGAATTGGTCTCCTGCTGCATCAGAATAGGCTTGTAGGTAATTCATTAGTGGCGCCTGCTTGGGTAGATTGGTTGCTTTACCAAATGCAAAATTATTATTGTAATTCAGTTGGAATGTAGTAGCACCTTTTGGACGTTTTGTTGTTACGAGAATCACTCCTCCCGCAGCACGTGCCCCATATATGGCAGCTGAAGCAGCATCTTTCAGAACAGTTACACTCTCTATATCCTCAGGGTTTATTAAGTCTAGATCTCCTTCAACATTATCTATCAAGATTAATGGTTTTTATTACATCGCCAAACGAGCCATCCGACTTCTTGATTCCTACAGAATATGCTCCTCTAAGCTGAAATGATTTGCTAGCTCCTGGATTATTACCCGTGCTAGAAATCAATAGTCCAGGTACTGTCCCTTGTAAAGCGTCTGCAACTTTGACAATGGGACGGTTACCCATCACTTCATCCATATTGACAGAGGCTACAGAGCCCGTGAGATTGGCTTTCTTTTGAGATCCATATCCAACAACAACGACTTCTTCTAGAAATTTCACATTTTCTTTTAAGACTATTTTCAGATCTTTGTCGCTATCTAATTTTATTTCTTGTGGCATATATCCAATATATGACACGACCAAAATATCATTGAGCGAAGCTTGTATTTGAAACTTCCCATCTAGGTCGCACATTGCCAGCCAATTGAGTGTTCTTGATGGCTACACTAGCTCCAATGGTTGGCTCACCTGTTGGGTCTGTAACGGTTCCTCTCACAGTGAATTTTTTACTTTGCTGTGGTGAATACACGGTGATAAAATTGTCTTTCAATTCATAGTGAATATTTGTATTAGCAAACAAAATATTCAAGGTTTCTTTTATGCTCTTGTTTTTTACGTCTAGCGATACCTCCTGATTAATATTGACATCGCTATCACGTAGCAAAAAAGAGCAATTAGTTTGGGACTCAATATCTTCCAATATTTGTTTTAGAGGTACTGATTGCTTCTGAATAGTAACTCTTGTCTGAAGGTCGGTAGGGTATGTAGCAGCATTGCCCCAAATACCGAAGATGAGTAATGAAACAAGAAATATAAGCTTCTTGTTCATTCTAAATAAGTGTTTTTCCATGTCGATTAAAGGTTAATTAAAAAATAAAAACTGTATGATTTCACGTTAATATCTGTTCTTCCTAAGGTTGTCTATCTATTAAGATTATTTGACTGCCATTTCTAGTCCAGCGATATTTTTGGTCAACGTCCAAGTGTTTTAGCACCTGTTCTATATCTAAACTAGTATCTATACTTCCTGTAAAATGTTCGTTCTGAAGCTTGTTACTCTTTATCACAAATTTTACATTATACTCCTTTTCTATACCTGTTAATATTTCGTGCAGTGGTTTATTCGTAAACACAAACCGACCTCGGAGCCAAGATGTTGCTGCGGCTAAGTCTGATTGTTGTTTATTTATTGTCCTTTTATTTTTGTTGTATATCGCTTCTTCTCCAGGTGATAGAATAGTGTATAGATCATGATCATCATTCATAAATACTTTTACACTTCCTTCTATAAGACTTATGGTGGCAGTTGTGTCTATTATATTAGATGCTACCATAAAAGTTGTGCCTAATACTTCTACGTTGATATCGCCTAGGTGCACTACAAAAGTCTTGTTGTCAGTTTTATTTACCTCAAAATATGCTTCGCCACGTAGCTCCACTTCTCGTTCTTTATTTTTTGCTATTTGCACGTCATACATAAGGCTAGAACCCTCATTGAGGTTGATAACTGTACTGTCAGGCAAAGTTAAGCGAGTTTTAGAACCTTTAGTTGCTTCTACGTTGCAGTATTGAGGAGTATTGTCTATATGATCAGTTTTATTATTAAGGTGATATGTGATTGTAGATGTGCATACTATGATAGCAATACTTGCAGCGACTTGCCATATCCACGATATCTTTTTGTTAGGTGAGGCGATATTTAATTTAGTTTTGAGCATTTGATAGTTCTCTTCTTTTCTTTTTTCGAAAAGAGGAGATGAGGAAATGGCATATAGTTGTGCAGCCTTTTCAAATCTTTTGTGATAGGAAATGTCTGTTTCTAAATACGATATTAACTTTTGCATTTGATGAGTAGATATTTCTCCTTTTGCGTATTGCATTAGTAATATCTCAAATTCATCAGTACGGTCAGTATGATCCATCGGTTCTTGTTTTATCATGAATACAATAATAGTACACATCTAGATCTAGATGTGTTTAGTTAATAATGGTTAATTGTGAGGTTAGAAAAGAAAAAATAGAAGGATGCCAAAGCCTTTTCCTAAAACAGCTTGTAATTTATCCATTCCATTTTTTACATGTACTCGAACTGTACTTGTTGAAATGTCATATTTATTTGCAATTTCGTCTATTGATAGATTGGAATAGATATATGCTTCAAAAACTGCTCTAGACTTAGATGGTAGTTGTGAAATTGTCTTATGAACTAGTGTCTTGAGCTCATTGTATTCTACATAAGACAATGGTGTGCTATTATTCCTACAGAAATCTTCCTGAAATTCAAGTACGTTAAGTCGATACTCGTCAATATGTTTCTGCTGATTGCGTAGTGAGCGTAAATAATTTAATGAGCTGTTTTGTACGCTTTTGATAAGGTAGGAGTGTAAGGGATAGGTCAAATCTGAGCGCCTATGCCAAATCTTAACAAACACTTCATTAACGATATCTTGTGATTCGTCAGGATTGAAGATATAGGAATTCGCACAAACACATAAATAGACGAAATAGCTGTTGTAAAGTGTTTCAAAAGCTTTTTCGTTACCTTTATTTATTTGTCTTACTAACTCCTCGTTGACTGCTTGTAGCATGGTTCTACTATTGACCTAAATACATTATAAGGGCGAATTGCCAGCAAAGTTATATAAAACTTAAGCTATCACAAAGTAATAATCTTTGAGTCTATAGTCCTTTTCTAACAATCTGATATTGTTTGTTGTCGTAATGTGACCATGATTGTACTTGACAGAAAAATAGCACTTGATCATTTTATTGACACAAGTGCTATTCATTTTGAATTAAATAGTAAAGCTTAGAGGGAAATTATTTCATCACAATATAGTATATTTTCCTGCTTTTATTTCCTCTTCTATAGGATCGTCATACTGCTTTTGCAGTTTTACTAACTCAACTTTTAAATCGGCAGTTATTTGCTCATAGCCAGCCTTGCCATATAAGTTGTTCATCTCAGTGGGATCCTCTTTGAGATCATAGAGCTCCCATTCATCTATATTGTAGTAGAAGTGGATCAATTTGTATCTCTCAGTACTTACCCCATAGTGGCGTACAACTTGGTGTTCGGCAGGATATTCGTAGAAATGATAGTACAACGATTTTCTCCAATCCTTAGGTTGTTTACCTTCTAAAAGAGGTAGATAGGATTCCCCTTGTATATCGTCAGGAATAGGTACACCCGCCAATTCGAGGAAGGTAGGCGCATGGTCTATATTCTGTACCATATTGTTGATGGGAGGTTTCTTACCACCAGGAAGTCGAGCTAATAATGGAGTTCTATACGACTCCTCATACATAAAGCGTTTGTCAAACCATCCATGCTCTCCCATATAAAAACCTTGATCGGCAGTGTATATCACCAATGTGTTTTCTAATAATCCTTCTTTTTCGAGATATGCCAATACACGCCCAATGTTACGATCAACAGATTTAATAACACTAAGGTAGTCTTTCATGTAACGTTGAAACTTCCAATTGGCTAGCTCCTTGTCTGACATTGTCTTGCTTTTTTCTTTAAACTCTTTGATTATCGGCTGATAGTATCTATCCCATGCAGCTTTTTCTTGAGCATTCATACGTCCTGCACCGCCCACGTGATTGTACATATGGCGTCCTGCACCTTCCAGACCTTGATTTTGGGTGTGTATTTCGTTTTCATTATCGGCCATCTTTAGGTCATATACCAAATCCATATCGTCTAGAATATGCATTTCTTGCATTGATGCTGCCTTACGACCTTCATATTGGTCGAAGAAATTATCAGGAAGAGCAAACTCTACATCATCAAATGCTCCAAGATCAAGCGTATCTGGCATCCATGTACGGTGTGGAGCTTTGTGGTGCAGAAGCATACAAAAAGGCTTGTCCTTTTCTCGTTTGTCGAGCCAGTCTAGTGCAATATCTGTGGTAATGTTGGTGGCATAGCCTTCCATTACCTTTTTCTCTCCATTGTCTATAAACGTAGGATTGTAGTAGTCCCCTTGTCCTATCAGAATATTCCAGTAGTCAAATCCTGTGGGATCTGACGTTAGATGCCATTTCCCAACTACAGCTGTTTGGTAACCAGCTTTTTGAAGTAGCTTTGGGAAGGTTTGTTGTTCTCCATCAAATCTTTTGCTATTGTCTGTAAAACCATTTTTGTGGCTGTGTTTTCCAGTCAATAGACATGCACGACTAGGTCCACTAATTGAGTTGGCTACAAAGCTGTTGTTGAACAGAACTCCCTCATTTGCTAGCCTATCTATGTTAGGTGTTTGGATATATCGTTGGTCAAAAGCACTAATCGTTTGGTATGAGTGATCGTCGCTCATAATATATAGAATATTAAGAGGTTTTTGGGCGGGCTTCTTTTCGCTATTGCAGGATGAAAGCATACCCGAGCAAAGAGCTGATACTCCGATAGCTAATAAAAATTTGTTTTGATCCATGTTTATTTATTTTGATTGATAATTAAATCTATAGGTTCTAAATTGAAAGTGGGGTGTACCGTAATAGTAATACTTCTGTCTTTGCCAGTAGTGTTTTTTCCTATTTTGATGGGAAGGGTATAATCTCCCGATCCAAACTTTTTGGCAATCACGCACCATTCCGAATCTGTAGGTTGTGTAATCCACCACCCATTGGCTCCTGCACTGATTATTAGATTCAAAGTCGCTCCATCTATCCCCACCGTATTAGAGTTTTGCTCCAGTTGTATATCGAAACTTGAAGGAACAGGAGGCTCTGGCATATCGTCGGAACAAGACCAAGCGGATACGGTAAGCAATACTACGGATAATATATAAA
>JASLEN010000424.1 GCA_030151105.1 Dysgonomonas sp. | reverse complement strand
CATGCGAGAAAACACATCTTTGGACACTACGGTTTTGTAGTATTCACTCCATCCTCTAATCACTGGATTAATTTCTCGAATCAGTGCTTCTTGTGGGGAAGACCTTTGTCGAACAATTATTTCTTTCATTTTTAGATAATGTCTCTTTTGCGCATCTTTAGAAGGTTTGATGATGGTTTTAAATCCTAGAGGATTCCCTCTTTGATCTTTCCCCGTATGCGTTCTGCCAACTTTATATTGACGTACGTGCATACCGAGAAAATTGAAACCTACTTTCCCGTCTTCCGAAGACTCTAGTGTGTGAACAATAGAAGTTTTCGAGGCTTTCATTGAAAGACCTAATTCGCTTAACCATTTCTCAAGGTAGTCTCGACAGGCTTCTATGACCTCACGAGATTCGTGAAATACAAGAAAATCGTCAGCATATCTAATAAATGTGACCTTAGGAGATAACCTTGTTGGAGATATTCTTCTTTGTTTGAATAAAGTCATTATGTAATGCTCCATTCCGTGCAAAGCAATATTAGCTAACAATGGAGAAATCACTCCTCCTTGAGGTGTACCAGCTTCTGTCTTGAAAAATACTCCATTATCTAATATTCCTGCCTTTAGCCAACCTTTTATCAATTGTCTGAATATAGGAATCGTATTCAATTTAGATAAGAGTTTAGTATGGTCTATTTTATCAAAGCATTTTTCAATATCTGCATCAAGCACCCATTTCGATCTTTGGTTAATACAGTTAAATATAGCCCCAATAGCATCATGAGCAGAGCGTCCAGGTCTAAAACCATAACTATTGGGTTCGAAATGCGCTTCCCATTCAGGCTCCAATACGATCTTCAACAGAGCTTGTTGCACTCTGTTGCTGATTGTTGGTATCCCTAAAGGACGCTTTTCACTAGAGTTTGGTTTAGGTATCCATATTCTGCGTAGTGGTTTTGCTTTTTGTTTCAATGTTAAATCATGCGACAATTTGATACGTTGTTTGCCAGTCAGGATTCTTATTCTATCAACCCCAGCAGTCAATTTACCTCTATTGTCTTGTGTAACTTTACGTATTGCCAATAATCTGGCACAATGAGATTTTATCAGAAGTTTTTGAAGTTGATGTACTCGCTTCAAATCTTCATTTACTGATGCCTTATAGATTCTCTTTTGCAGTTTGAAAACAGCCCTTTCGATTGCTCTCCAAGGTAATGCTTTCCATTCATACATCGAAATTGATTTCGTGTTCATCGTCTTAACTGTTACTTGAAAATCTACAATCACACAACGGGGACACGTCAGCATATCCATATAGTTTCCTATAGGCATTGGCTTCTTGCCCCATCCTTCCACTTGCTGGTATATAGTTGGTTACCTACTACAAATTAGTAGAGCCAGCAAGATGGTTACTTTGTTCCAACAATCTGTTTTATGAAAGCTTAGTGTCCCACTGTTCACCGGATTCTTGTGCGAATGAGCGATTGCAATCGGCCATGCATTTATTGCAATCCAAGAATCATTCCCATTTTGGGCAAGCCATATATTCTGGGTAGGCTTGTTCAACGTAACGGTCATTATATGGATTCAGTACTCTTACACATACTTTCACACTCGCAGGGATTATCAGCCAGACTCTGAGTTACCCACTTTCTTACCCGCTTCACAAATATAGCTACCAACCTATATTCATGGGGCAAGCGTTTTCATTGGCTCATCACAATGATAGAGAATCACACTCTATACCAGATTATTAGTTATTAGCTAATCTAAGTTTAACTAACGCCTGTTTATGTATTCACAGGCAACAAATCGCACACAGCCATCATTATTGCTCAAAACCACAATAGGTCTTCCCTCCAAACTTGGATTGAAAACTCGTTCGCAAGATGCAAAGAAATTATTGCAGTCGATGAGGGCTATCATTTATCAATGAATTCTAATATTTCGCCAGTCCCAACAATACCATTACCATCACGAATATACCATTTTCTACCCACATTCAGATATTTCTCTATAGGCAACCATGATAATAAAAATGTTACCATTACCTCTCGTTCATCTTCTGGCTGGATTAACTCAAAGTCAGTAAAAGTAATTTCACCTATAAATGTTTGTGCATCTAGAAAAGTATCATCCTCTCCATACTCAAAGATATGATTAGGTCTATATCCTGATGTAAATCCAGTTTTTCGCCCTCCATCTAAGGTGCTTTTCATATTTATTTTAGCACGAACTTGGACAATATCATTCCCCTTGTACGTTACATCGCTATTTGTGAGATTTTGAACATAAATATCATACTCTATTAAGTCTAATATTTTTGATAGCCCTGTTTTCAAACAGCGTGTATAAATAAGTTTACCATCTTTGTATAAATGTAATTCATTAGTATCTGTTAACAATTTTTCAATAACCATTTATCTCTTCCTTACATTTTTTATACAATACGTTACAATTCCCCAAATTAAGAAATCATTTTCGATTGTCACTTTTATTGGCTCATATTTATCATTGGCAGGTTGTAACCAAATAATATCTTTCTCTAACTTAATGTACTTAATTGTAAATTCGCCATCAATAAAGCAGACAGCCATATCC
>JASLEN010000410.1 GCA_030151105.1 Dysgonomonas sp. | reverse complement strand
AAAAAGGAAATATCCTTTTAAATCATGGTACTGCTTTGTCGCTTCAAAATCGGATGCCTCTGCAATGCTGAAAGCTTTAATTATAGGCATTATTTTATTCAACTCTCTACAAAATTCAGGCGCTTCATTACCATGCAATTGAATTATATCGAGATTAAATTCATTTATCTTTTGAATAATTGTATTTATGTCAGCATTAACAAATACGCCCACTCGCTCAATCTCTTTAGATAGTTGTATATTTGGTTTTATTTCTATATTTCGAGGAGATTTATTATAGAAAATTAATCCCATATAGTTAATGCCGAGATTGCCTAATTCTTCGATGTTATCGGGGAATTTCATGCCGCATACTTTGATCCTAAGATTCATGCTAACTCTTTGATAAAGTTCTTTAAAGCTAGACCAGGATTACTTGTTTTCATAAAGTTTTCTCCCATCAGAAACCCTTGATATCCTACCTCTTGTAGTCGTTTGACGGTCTCAGTAGATGAAATGCCACTCTCTGAAATCTTAACAAAGTTATTTGGTATTTTAGCTGCTAAATCAAATGATGCTTGCACACTTGTTTCAAAAGTGCCTAAGTTTCTATTATTTACACCTACCACATCAATATATTCGTTGATATGTGATAGTTCTGCTTCATTATGAATTTCTAGCAAAGTGTCAAGTCCTAAGCTCTTTGCTCTGTGAGCTAGAACCTTCAGCTCTCCTTCTGACAGGCATGAGGCAATTAAAAGAATAGCATCAACACCCATTGCAGCTGCCTGATAGATTTGAAATTCGTCTATCATAAAATCTTTTCTCAGAATTGGAGTTGTAGTCAATGATCTAGCTTTTCTAATATCTTCGAATGTGCCACCAAAAAAATCATAATCAGTGAGCACAGAAATTGCACTAGCTCCTCCCTCAGAATATGCAGGGATTATATCTTCTATTCTAGCATCTTTGAAAATCCAATCTTTAGAGGGCGAACGTCTCTTAAACTCGGAGATAATACCTGTCGTAGAATTAAGAATGTTCTTCTTAAATTGCCCTTTATATCGAAGAATGTCTATTTTTTCTTCTAACGATTCAATCGAGGTTTCTTCTTTTTGCTTAGTTATCTCTATTTTCTTGTTTGCAACTATTTTATCTAATATATTTGTCATAATTTAGCTGTTTAGGTTGATGAATTGTCTAAAGGTTTCCTTTGTTTTTCCGCTATCAATAGCTTCTTTGGCTTGTACAATACAATCTTCTAAAGATAGTGATTTGTTAATAGTTTGGATCGCAAATGCTGCATTTGCTGATACAGCATCCTTCTGAGCATCAGTAGCCGTATTGTTTATAACATTCAAGAATATTTTGGCTGCTTCTTCAGCTGTTTCCCCTCCATATAAATCTTCTTCATTATAGCGTTTAAAACCTATATTATCAGGTGTATAAACAGATTCTTTATCATTCGTAATTATCTTGAAATCACCTGTTAATGAAATTTCATCATAACCATCAAGACTATGTACTATTGCAAAGTCAACATTAGTTTGTTGATACATATAGTGATACATGCGTGCCATCTTTAGATTGAAAACTCCCAATACGCTTTTCTTATTTCTAATAGGATTGACAACAGGTCCTAACATATTGAAGAAAGTCCTAACGCCTAACTGCTTTCTAATTGGAGCAACTACTTTGAGTGCATCATTAAAAAGGGGTGCATGCAAAAATGTGATATTCGTCCTTTCCAACGATCTTTCTAGCTTTCCGATGTCATTCGTAAATCTTACTCCTTGCTGTTCCATCACAGTGGAAGAACCACTCACTGAGCTTGCTCCATAGTTGCCATGTTTTGCTACTTTATAGCCAGCTGCCGCCACCACGAAACACGATAGTGTAGAAATATTGAATGTGTTTTTACCATCACCTCCTGTACCTACAATATCTATAGGATCGTAAGCTGCAAGTGCTGTAACATCTTCGCACAATTCTAGCAAAGCATCTGTGAAACCTAGAAACTCATCGACACTAATACTACGCATCAAATAAACACTAATGAATGCCGAAATTTCAGAATCATTAAATTCATTTCTAGCCATTCTGCATAGAATGATTTTTGCTTCATCTCTCGTTAGCTGTTGATGAAGAAATAATCTGTTTAATATATCTTTCATGAGAATTTAGTTTTTAATGTTATTTGCCGTATCCACCGCTGTTTTTAAGGCTCTCAGTTTGTTTTTAACTTCCATCACTTCATTCTCAGGTTTAGATTTTGCAACTATGCCTCCTCCAGCTTGATAATAAAGT
Organism: Dysgonomonas sp.; assembly: GCA_030151105.1. Taxonomy (GTDB): domain Bacteria; phylum Bacteroidota; class Bacteroidia; order Bacteroidales; family Dysgonomonadaceae; genus Dysgonomonas. The sequence goes on along the minus strand of JASLEN010000410.1, from coordinate 732 downwards.
GTATTCTTTTTGCTCAAAAATGTACGAATCGTAATTGCTTGATTTAAATCTCCATTGAAGCCAATATAACCTATACATCCACCATAAAAACCTCGCATCGTCCTTTCCAATTCCTTGATATATTGTAGTGCCTTTAGCTTGGGACTACCCACCAATGTGCCAGCAGGAAAGGTGTCTGCATAGACTTTGATATTACTAACATTTGGGTTGACTTTTCCACTCACACGAGAAACTAGATGGATAACATGAGAGTAGAATTGCACATTTTTATAAAAGTCCACTTTGACATCTGAGCAATTTTTTTCTAAATCGTTTCTTGCAAAATCAACTAACATGTCGTGTTCCTCTACTTCCTTGTCGTCTTTCAGTAGTTCTTCGGATAACTCTTTGTCTTTCATGTCATCACCTGTACGTCTGTAGGTGCCAGCAATGGGATCTATATAGGCTCTACCTTTTGAAATTTTGCAATGCGTTTCGGGTGAAGAACCAAATATGCGAAATGAACCAAAATCGAAGTAAAACAAGTACGGAGATGGGTTGATGGAGCGTAATGCACGATAGACATTAAATTCATCTCCTTTGAATTTTTGAGTAAAGCATCTCGAAAGCACAATTTGTGAGAGTTCGCCAGATTGACAAAGGCTTATTCCCTTCTTAATCATTTCACTATGATCCTCATCTGTCAAGTATGATTCTTCTTCTCCCATACTCTCAAAATTGTAACTTGCTATA